>JBDRVE010000009.1:0-18762 GCA_039801725.1 candidate division WOR-3 bacterium
TCCTATCCGGAAAATATTTTGTTTAGTTTATCTTATGCCCGTTGGCGAGAAACCTATTTAGCAAACCTTATTTTCGTTCCTTTTAATTATGATGCGGTTAATAAAAGATTAAAAGTATATCACTATCTAAAAGTAAAAGTGAGATTTACCGATGGCTATTGGCAGACAAAGATTATTGAACCCTGGTTTGCTAAGGTATTAAAAAAGACGTTGCTCAATTATGAGGATTATCCCAAAGATGTAAGATATATTGATTCACCTGGTGTAAGATATTTAGTTATTACCCATTCCAATTTTGCCGAAGCAATTGATACCTTAGTAAAATGGCATTACAAAAGAGGAATTGAGACAAGGGTAATCTCAAAATCCAGTTGGACTTCTCAGGAGATAAAAGATTCAATCGTGGCAGAATATAACAGGAATTCACCACCAGTTTTGAGATGGGTTTTACTTGTTGGTGATGCCAATTATGTTCCACCTTCTTACGCATTTGGTTCTTTTCCATCTGATTTCTGGTATTGTGATTTTCCAACAATTGATTATTATGGAGAAGTGGGAATTGGTCGTTTCTCTTGCCAGACAGTTCCGGAATTACAAGTGATGTTGAAAAAGACACTAAAATTTATGATTAACCCGCCATTAGATACTTGGCTTACTAAATCAGTATTAGTTGCCCATAAAGAACAATATCCAGGAAAATATTCGGCTTGTAAAAGAGGAATTTATTTCCATAATTATCCCTATTACAAATATGATATGGATACTTTAATGGGTGCCTTGCCCTATGCGACAAATGCTGCTTTAATTGCTCGGATTGATAGTGGTCGGGTTATTGTCAATTATCGTGGTCATGGTTTAGAAACTGCTTGGGATGCTTGGGGTTATGATAATCAACAATGGGGAGCAGCCCAAATAAATGCTTTAAATAATGGCGACAGGACACCAGTTGTGTTTAATATCGCTTGTCTATGCCACCGAATTGATTATTCTACTGATTGTTTGGGTGAACTTTGGTTAAAGAAATATCCAGGTGGTGCGGTTGCTTCGTTAGGAGCCTCTGACCCATCTTATACTATTCCTAACCACGGATATGACTCAATGTTATATCGTTGTTTAGGAGATACAATAACAATACCGACACCAGCAAGGAATTATAAAGCACCGATGTGGGATTTAGGTTGGTTAATGCTTTTTGCCGATGCCCATATTGCTTTAAGACATGGCAGTATCGGAAGAGATAATGTTGAAATGTATTTCTGGCTTGGTGACCCAGCATTAGAAGTTTGGACAGGAAAACCAGTCTCACCGCTTGTTCAACATCCAATGGTAGTTCCTTTAGGTCCCTATCAAATGGCGGTAACTGTCTTAAAACAAGGTATGCCATTAGAAGGTGCTTTGGTTTGTGCCTATAAAGAGAATGAGTTCTATGTTTATGGTTATACCAATCAAGCAGGACAGGTTACTCTAAATATTAATGCTCAGACACCAGGTGAATTTAGTTTGACAGTTACTGGTCATGAGATTTTACCTTATACTGCTACTTGTATGGCAACTCCAGGGACAACTCCTTATGTAATTTATTTAAGACATTATATTGATGATGCTCCACCAAATGGCAATGGCGATGGAATTGTCAATCCTGGTGAAAGAATTAATCTTCCTGTCTGGGTAAAAAATGTTGGCGGTGCCTTGGCGGAAGATGTGATTGGTAAATTGGTAATTAATGACCCAAATATTAATATCACCGATTCTCTAAAAACCTTTGGTGATATACCACAAAACGATTCGGCTTTTACTGGTGAAGATGGATTTAAATTTGAAGTTGCTACTGCCTGTACTAACGGTTATTTATTAAACTTCCAATTAATTTGTAAAGATATTAACGATTCCACATGGGTTTCTTATATTCCAATTGTTGTTGGCGCTCCAGTGATATATTACCATTCATTAATTGTTAACGACTCAATTGGTAATAATAACCGAAGGGTTGACCCAAATGAAAGTGCCTATATTTATATTGGTTTAAGAAATCGGGGTAGGGGAAATGCTTACAATATCTATGCGATTTTAAAATCAGGAGATAACCGTTTCCATATTCTTGATTCCTTCGGCACTTATGGCACAATTTTAGTTGATTCTCTTGTTTATAATTATCTTGATTACTTTAAAGTATTTGCTGAGCCAACAATTATGCCTGAAACACCAATTCCTTGCACCCTTTATATTTATGGTGAAGGCGGTTATTTTGCTATTAGACCATTTACAATAGTAATTGGAGAGTTAAGAGTTTCTGACCCAACACCGGATAATACTCAACCAACACCAAGATATTGGGCATACGAAGATATTGATACCGCTTATGCCCAAAGACCGGAATTTGAATGGGTTGAGATAAGAAATATTGGTACGAGATTGCCAATAACTCAGGATGACCAGACAATCCAGATTAACTTGCCATTCCCATTTAGATATTATGGTACTTTATATACAAGTCAATTATCAGTTTGTGGCAATGGTTGGATTACGCCTGTCTATACAACTTCAACAGTTTATACCAATCAACCATTACCTGACCCGACATCAACAAATCCAAGTGCGATGATATGTGTGAATTGGGATGATTTATATCCACCTTATGGTAATGGTATTTGGTTTTTGTATGATGCGACAAATCACCGAATGATTTTGGAATGGGATAGTGTTCATTATTATAATCCAAGAGAGCCATGGGATAAGTTTCAAATAATTATCTATGATACAACAGTAAGAACACCGACTGGTGATAATATGATTAAATTCCAATATCTTACAGCCAATTATTACCAATCAAATACTGTTGGCATTGAAGACCAGACAAATACAATTGGAATTAACTTTGTTTATAATAATACCTATCATCGAACAGCCGGAACTTTGACACCTCAAAAGGCAATATTAATTAATACTTACCAACCTTCTGCGCCTGGTAAAGAAGAAGTTCTTGCTAATAAATTGCTAAAAGATAAGAAATTTAATTATCTTGCTTCACCGATTGTTGATTTACCAAAATTAAATCTCTATTTACCCAGTGACCAAAAAGTAAGAATTGATATCTATGATTTAACCGGTCGCCATATTAGAACTCTTGTTAACAAAGAATTGAAAGCAGGCACTCATACGATTATTTGGGATAAGAAAGATAACCAAGGTAAAGAAGTAGCAAAAGGAATATACTTCTATCAGATAAATACCAAAGATACTCAGAAAGTCTTGAAAGCAATTATCCTTAAATAAATAAAAATCTTTAAAAGGAGAGGGGCAGAGAATTTTTTCTCTGCCCCTTTTTCTTTTTTATTTGACTTTTACAATCAAGAATCTATAATTTTTTGTGGTCAATAATATTTTGGCAATTTTAATTGGTTATCTCTTAGGTTCAGTCCTTCCGGCTTATATTTTTGGAAAGATTTTAAAAGGAATTGATATTAGAAAAGTGGGCACTTTTAATGCTGGAACAACAAATGTGAAAAGAGAATTGGGAATATTACCGGCAATTCCAACAGCAATTTATGACACCTTAAAAGGAATCATCTCAATTTTAATTGCCCAAAAAATTCTTCGCACACCAATTTCTATTAGTTATCTTGCGGGTTTTGCCGCTGCCTTAGGTCATATTTTCCCTTTTTATCTAAATTTCCGTGGCGGACAAGGTGCAGCAACTTTAACCGGGATTTTACTTTTTAATCTTTACAAAATCTTTATAGTTAATAAAATTCCCTTTTTAATATTCGATTTAGTAATTTTATTAATTACTATATTTTTAGTTTTTTATATAAGTAAAACCCAAGAAATTTTATCAATAACTATTTTGCCATTATTTACTTATCTTTTAATCTTAAGAGTTCCTTTTGATTGGGTATTAATTTCTACTTTAATTATTATTTCTTATCTTCTAATTATTGCCATTGTTAATATTATCAGATTTAATTTGATAAAAATTAATAAAGAAAAATTGCCAAATTTTCCTTTCTGGCGAACCTTTATTAGACCAGCAGGTTTTTCTTTCGTAATATTAAGTTTCTTTTTAAATAAAATTACTTTGCTTACCTTAATTGGTGTGGTCCTTTTATTATTTTTTATCTTTGATTTAATTAGAATATTTCACGAGAAAGTGGATAGATTTTTTATTAAAGATTTAAAAGATATTTTTATTGTTCTAAAAGAAAAAGAGACAAAAAGGATTTCTTCAATGACTATTTTCTTATTGGGTTCTTTTTTAAGTTTTCTACTATTT
The DNA here is from genome assembly GCA_039801725.1 of candidate division WOR-3 bacterium. Lineage (NCBI taxonomy): Bacteria > Pseudomonadati > Caldifarciminota > Caldifarciminota bacterium. Next base: position 4,271 of record JBDRVE010000009.1, read on the forward strand.
GAACAGAAAATTGCTATCTTAGCAATCACCTTTTTAATCTTTGGCGATTTCTTTGCCAAGATTTTTGGTCTTGCTTATGGTAAAAGAAGATTTTTTAATAAAACCTTAGAAGGAACCCTTGCCCACTTTTTAGGTTCTTTAATCTTTGGTTATATACTAAGTAATCACTTAAATATTCCTATTAGTTTCATCTTTCTTGGCGCTGCTATCGGAGCAATTGTTGAAGTAATACCATTTAATATTGATGACAACCTTTCAGTCCCCCTTTTCTCCGGTGCTATCATTTCCTTAATTTTAAAAATAAGTAGTAAATAATTTTTGTCAATATTATAAGTTATTATATTTCAATAACTTATCTTAATTTAAAATTTTCCTTATAGGAAACTTTTTATTTCTCCAAAATTTTATCTAAGTTATTGAAATTTCGTAGGTTATCTTAATTTATCATTATGGATAGGGGGCTATCTCCTATACTACCTTAGGTACTGCTTTGGTTCTGTTTAAATTGATATTTTGCCCAGAAATTAACCTTTTCGGTTAAGAAAAATGCTTCTTTTAAATCTTTTCCTAATACTACTATTCCATGGTTTTCTAAGATGATAAGTTTTTTATCTTTACCATATTCTTTTACTTTTTCGGCAAGTTCTTTTGAGCCTGGTTCATAATAAGATACAAGAGAGATATCTTCTTTCTTTAATCCGGTTCCTAAATAGAACTCTTTGGAAAAATTTTGATTAATAATTAATAAAGGATAAATTGGATGGGAATGGATAATTGCCTTTATATTTTTATTTATTTCATATAAGTTTAGATGGAGTTTTAATTCCTTAGAAACTTCTTTTGGAATTTTCTTTTTGAGATTAACAAGAATTAAATCCTTCTCTTTTATTTCACCTTTAAAAACACCGGTCTTATTAATAATAATTCTATTTTCATCTATTTTATAACTGATATTGCCATCAAAGGCAGTAATTAAGTCTTTTAAATATAGATAATGGAAAATTTTTTTTATCTCTTTCTTTATATTATCTATTTTCAATCTTTTCTAAGTTATCAAGATAGGGTCTCAGAACTTCCGGAATTAAAATACTGCCATCCTTTTGTTGATAATTTTCAACAATGGCAATGAAAAGTCTCGGAAAGGCTAAGCCACTGCCATTTAAAATATGGCAATATTCTAAATCACCGTTTCTTCTTCTTACCCTGGTATTATTTCTTTTTGCTTGGAAATCTTCACAATTGGAAATAGATGATACTTCCAGCCATTCGCCAATACCACAGGCATAAACATCAATATCATAGGTTTTTGCTGATTGAAATGCCATATCTCTTGCTGATAGTTGTTTTATCCGGTAGGGTAATTTTAGAGCTTTTAAAATAGCAGATGCTTCTTCTACCATCTTTTCTAATTCAAAATAGGAATCCTCTGGCAAAGTATATTTTACCAATTCTACTTTATCAAACTGGTGAACGCGAATAATCCCTCTAACTTCTTTTCCATAAGAACCGGCTTCTCTCCTAAAACAGGCAGTATAAGCCATATAATATTTTGGCAGTTCATCCTCTTTTAAAATCTCATTTGCATGAAGATTTACTAACGGTACTTCAGCAGTAGGAATAAGATATAATTCATCAGTAGGGATATAATACATTTCATCTTTCAATTTTGGCAACTGACCAGCACCATAAAAACATTCTTCTTTATTTAAATAAGGCGGTGAGATTTCAACATAATTATGATATTTTCGGTGATAATCTAAACAGAAATTGATTAAAGCCCTTTCTAATAAGGCGCCAATTCCTTTAAATAAAATAAATCTTGAGCCTGCTAACTTTGCCGATTTTTCTAAGTCAATCAATCCTAATGCTTCGCCAATTTCCCAATGGGGGAAAGGTTTAAAATCAAAATTAGGAATTTCTCCTTCTTCCTTTATAATTATCTCTTCATCTTTTACTGATGGATGAATTTTATTGGGTAAGTAGAGAATTAAATTTTTTATCTCTTTCTCTATTTCCGAAAGTTCATTTTCTACCTCTTTCACTTTTTTACTTAACTCTTTTGCTTCTGCTCTTTTTTTGTTTAATTCTTCTTTATTCAATTTATCTTTATGGGTATTAAAAAATTGAGAAAGTTCTTTTCGTTGGTGTCTTAATTCGTCCCTTTCTTTAATTAGCTCTCTTCTTTTTTCATCTAACTCCAAAATCTTATCAATATCAATATTTTCTCCTCTTCTTTTAATTATCTCCTTTGCCTTTTCTTTATTCTCCCTTAAAAATTTTAAATCCATATTTAATAATAAATTTAAAATCACCAAAAATCAAATTAAAATAAAATCCTTATTGGGATTTCATAATCCTTACTAATTTCTAAAATTTTTTCTCTTAAGTTATTTATATATCCTTGATAATCTTTACTAATCGTTAAATAATAATTTACTGCCCTTTTATCAAAAGAAATACTTTTTAAGATAATTTCTAATTTTTGAGGAAAATAGTTTAAAGAATCACACAATATTTCTTTTATTCCCGTTCTTTTACCAAAATCAAAAATTTTTCTTATCTCTTCTTCTTTATCAGAAAAAAAGGGAAGAATCGGACCAAAAAATAAGGTGGTATAAATATTATTTTTTATCAAAATTTCAATTGCTTTCATCCTTTCTTTTACCGAACTTGCTTTTGGTTCAAAAATCTTTCTTATTTTTTCATTCAGAGTGGTTAAAGTTATTTCACAAGAAGCCTTTGGATAATCTTTTAGGATTGCTAAATCCCTTAAAATCAAATGGGATTTTGTTAAGATTTCAAATTCTATGTCATATTCTTTAAGTATTTCAATTGCTTTTCTTGTTAGAGAATATTTCAACTCAATTGGTTGATAAGGGTCACAAATTGTGCCAATACAAACTATGCCCCTTTTTCTTTTTATCTCTTTTCTTAATTGTTCACAAATATTTATCTTTACCTCAATAATCTTTCCCCATCTCTCTTTATGTTCCCGCCATTTTCTAATAAAAGTGGCATAACAATAAATACAAGAATGTTCACAACCAATATAAGGATTTAAGGAAAAACTCATTCCGGAAATTCCGGATTTAGTTAATGCATTTTTACAGATTATCTCCTTTATTCTTATTCCCTTTTTATTAATATAATCTTTAAGTTTCAACTCTTTTATTAAGTACATATTTTCCTAAATAATCATATTCAATATTTACTTCGTCATTAACCCTTTTATATTTTAGATTAGTATTTTCATAAGTGAAAGGAATAAGATAGATTAAAAAACTGTCCGAAAAGATATCCTGAACGGTTAGGCTAATTCCGTTAATGGCAATAGAACCCTTCTTTACTAAATAAATTTTATTCTCTTTTTTTATCTTTATTTCTAAATGATAATAGTTTATTTTTTTATTTAATTTCACAATTTTACCTACTTCATCAATATGACCTAAAATAATGTGACCATCGATTCGTTCAGAAATTTTCATTGGCAGTTCCAAATTACAATAAGAGCCAATTTTCAGATTTTTCAAAGTAGTATTTTTTAAGGTTTCTTTAATTATTTCGCAACTAAATTTTTCATTATCTTTTTTAATTACTGTCAAACAGACTCCATCAACCGCAACAGAAGAACCAATATCCAATTCTTTTGTAAGTTTGGATTTGATACTAACAATTTTATTCTCGCCTTTATTAATAATAGAAAACACTTCACCTATATCGTCGATAATTCCTTTAAACATAAAATTATTTTACTTTAAAAATAAGATTTTTCAAAGATAACCTTCCAAAATAAAACCTTCTTTAAATTGATGGATTTTAAAATCTTTTAGTTTAATAAGATTTTTTAAATTATAAGAAAGACCGTCGGAAAAAGATATTCCCCTGCCCATTATCTTTGGTGCGTAAAAAAGATAAATCTTATCAACAATTTTTGCTTTTAAGGCACTGCTAATTGTTTTCGCGCCTCCTTCAATTAAGAGAGCAGCAATATTTTTTTTATAAAGTTCTTTTAAGATCTCTTTCCAATCAAAAAAATTACCTTTTAAATCTAATCTAATTAATTCCGCTCCTTTATCTTTTAAGATTTTTATTTTTTCTCTATTCTCTTTGTGATAAAAAATGATTACATTATCTTCTTTAAAAACATTTGCTTTTTCGCTAATTTTCAGATGAGGATCAAGAATAATTTTTTTCATCTTTTTATTTTTAAATACTCGACAAGTGAGAAAAGGATTATCCTTAAGAATGGTGGTAATGCCACAAAGAATAGCGTCACAATAACATCTGAGTCTATTTCCTTCTTTTCTTAATATCTTATCGGTTATCCATTTTGATTCATAATTTAAAGTAGCAATTTTTCCATCCAAAGTTGTTGCTGCTTTTACAATAACAAAAGGTTTCTTTTCTCTTATATATTTAAAATATACCTCATTCTGTTTTTTTATTTCTCTTTCTAAAAAACCCACTTCTACTTTAATTCCCTTTTTTTTCAATAACGCCACTCCCTTTTTATACACAAGAGGATTGGGATCGTAGATTCCCACATAAACTTGTTTAATTTTATTCTTAATTATAATATCGGTACACGGAGGTGTTTTCCCATAATGGCAACAAGGTTCTAAGGTGACGAAGAGAGTGGCGTTTTCTAAAAGGTTTTTATCTTTTACTTTTTTTATTGCGACTACTTCCGCGTGGTCACCGCCATATTTTTTATGATAACCCGTGGCAATAATCTTTTTATCTTTTACAATCACACATCCTACCAAAGGATTGGAAATAGTATAGCCTCTTCCTTTTTCTGCTAAATTTATTGCCAAACGAAAATAATTTTCTATTTCTTCCTTTTTAAACATTTCAATTTTAGATTAGATTTTTAAAGGGATTTTTATTCTTTTTTGTTCTCTTTTTCTTTTTTTGCTTCTTCAATAATTTTCAAAGCCAGTTCTTTAGGAACTTCTTCATAATGAGAAAATTTCATTGTAAAATAACCTCTTCCTTGGGTTATTGAACGAAGAGTGGAAGAATACTTATAAAGTTCTGCATAAGGAACCAATGCCTTTATTTTTTGCATTTTTCCTTCAGCTTCAATTCCCAATATTCTTCCTCTTCGGGCATTAAGGTCACCGATCACTTCGCCCATTGTTGGTTCTGGACAGACTACCTCAACATTATAGATTGGTTCTAATAGATAGGGATCCCCTTGTTTTTGAGCTTCCTTAAAAGCAAGAGAACCAGCAATCTCAAATGCTAAATTAGAGGAATCTACCGGATGGTATTTACCATCATACAAAGTAACTTTTACATCCACTACTTTATAACCGGCAAGAACACCGCTCTCCATTGCTTTTTTAATACCAGTTTCTACCGCAGGAATATAAGAAGCCGGAATTGCGCCACCAAAAATCTGATTAACAAATTCATAACCCTTTCCTCTTTCTAAGGGTTCAATTTTAATATAACAAATTCCGTATTGACCTCGGCCACCAGATTGTTTCACATATTTTCCCATCGCACTTGCTGGTTTTCTTATGGTTTCTCGATAGGGAACCTTTGGTTTTTCTAAATCAATGTTTACATTGAATCTTCTTTTCAGTCGACTAATAATTACATCTAAATGTAATTCTCCTAAACCATTTATCAATTGTTGTTTTAGTTCATAATCGTAATGGAAAGTAAAAGTTGGATCTTCGTCAGATAGCCGATGGAGACCATTGGAAATTCTTTCTTCATCACCTTTTGTTTTAGGTACTACCGCAACAGAAATAGATGGGGGTGGAAATTCAATTGGAGGTATTTTTATCGGATTATTAGGCGAAGTTAAAGTGTGATTTGTTTTTGTTTCTTTCAATTTTACTAAAGCACCAATTTCACCCATCCGTAATTTATTTGTTTCTTGCCGTTCTTTTCCCTTGAGATAATAAATTTGGTTAATTTTTTCTTCTCTTAAAGTAAAAGTATTTAAAAGGTTCATTCCTGTTTCAATAGTACCGGAGTAAACTCGAACAATATTTAAATCACCAATGTGCGGATCAGATAAGGTTTTAAAAACAAAAGCTAAAGGATCTTTTTCATTTATTTCAAACTCCTTTTCTTCATTGCTATTTATATCAATTACTTTGACTTGAGGGTTATCAATGGGCGAAGGTAAATAATTGATAGCAAAATCTAAAATTAAATTGATACCAATATTATTTAAAGCATCGCCTAACAACACTGGTGAGAGTTCGCAGTTTAAAATTCCTTTTTTGATAGCATTTTTTAATCTTTCTTTATTTATTTCTTTTCCTTCTAAATAATCGTTCATTATTTCTTCATCCACATCGGCACAGGCTTCAATAATTTTTTCGTAATGTTCATCTTTTATTTTCTCTATTTCTGCTGGAAGACTATTTAAAACTTTTACCTCGCCATTTTCATATATATATCCTTTATTTTCTAATAAATCATATACGCCAGAAAAATTTAATTCTTTACCAATAGGTAAAAATAAAGTAAAGATTCTAGAAGAGAAATTCTTTTTTAGTTCCTCTAAAGTTTTATAAAAATCAGTATGTTCTTTTTTTAATTTATTAATAAAGAAAATTATCGGTTTTTTATTTTCTGAAAGGATTTTATAAGCCATTTCGGTTCCTACTTCTACTCCCGAACCGCTATCAATTACAATAATACCGGTGTCAACTGCGCGAACACCAGCGTAAACTTCGCCAATAAAATCTAAATAACCAGGAGTATCAATGATGTTGAAAAAATAATCGTTATATAAACCATAACCTAATGCCAAATTAATACTAATCTTTCTATCAATTTCTTCTTCGTCGTAATCAAAAAGCGAAGTTCCATTATCGACTTTTCCAATTCGGGTATTCTGTTTTAATAAATACATAATTACATCACAAATAGAAGTCTTGCCGCAACTTCCGTGACCAAAAAAACCAAGATTTCTAATTTTCTTTATATCATACTGCCACATATTTTCCTCCAAATTTAATTTAGATATAATAATAACAAAAAATTATTTTTCCGTCAAGAATTAATAATTTTAATAAAACGAGTAATAAATTCATTTTTCAATATTGACTTTTAAAAATTTTATTCTATAATTTTCAAAAGATAATATTGATGATAATAAGTATTTGGATATGATATTTAGCGAATCATTATTTTCTTCTAAATATCGAACATTAGAGTTAAAAAAATTTGGTAAGACAAATAAAAGGGGATCAGAATGAAGAGAAAAATGGTAATTTGGATTGCTTTTATTTTTTATCATTCGGTCTTTGGCTATTGGGTAAAAGAACAAATTGGACCATTTGGTAATTGGGTTTCTGGGATTGTTATTGCTAAAGGAAGAAATGACGATACTAATCGAATTTATGTTGCTACGTGGTCAAGACTTTACGAATTAACCTATCGGAATAATCATTGGGATATTTTTGATATGGGAGTGACAAATGGTTGGGGAGTTTGTGCTGGTGATGGAAGAAATGATGGTGTAACAAGAATTTATGCTGCCTTTGTTCTTGTTTCACCGCAGAGATCGGGAGTGTGGGAATATACTTGGATAGGAACAGGTTGGCAAAAGGATACGGCAATTAGAATCCCTCCGCTTTCTCCTTCTTCACCAGCGGCTCATGGAGTAGCAATTGGTAAGGCAAGAAATGATGGAATAAACCGAATATATTGTGATGATGGAAATAATAGAAGAATTTATGAAGGTTATTGGACAGGTAGTCAATGGGTGAGTAGTGCAATTGCTGATAGTTATGGTGTGGATATAATAATTGCTCCGGCAAGAGGAGATGGAATTAATCGGATTTATTGTGTTGGACAAGGAACTTATATTTACGAATTTACTTGGAATGGAACCCAATGGGTTCGCGAACTTGTTGATTCAACCAGTCGTTTTTATTACGGAATTGCTTGTGGTTATGGAAGAAACGATAGTATTCTTAGACTTTATTCCGCATGGGGAAGTTTTCCTTATGGAGTTTATGAATTTACTTGGGATGGTAACCGATGGGTCAAAGAACGTGTAAAAGGTATAAATGCTCTTCCTCGGACAGTGATTGTTGGCGATGCCCGAAACGATGGTTTAATGAGGGTATATGTAGGGTGTTATGGTGGAAAAGCAATGGAGTATTTTTATAATGGAAACCAATGGGATTCTTGTTGGGTGGATAGCGCCGGCGGTGGCAGTTATTCAAGTATGGTTATCGGCGACGGTAGAAACGATGGAATAAATCGTATTTATTTTGGTTCATCTGATTATTATCTTTATGAATTTTCTTATATTTCTACCAAAGTGGAAGAAAAACAATCGGATTTTGTAACTATTCCTAAAAAGATAGATAAATGCTTTAATTCTATTGGCCAAGTAATTTCTAATTCTCAATTAAAAAGGGGAATTTACTTTTTTTATGAAAGAGGAAAATTAAAAAAGGTTATTAAAATAGATTAATTTAAATTTACTTTATAAGTTGAGAAGGGTGTTAATTGCTAAATTATCTGATTATCCAATTGTGATTGATTATAATTTTCTTTTGCGAATTTTACCTTTCTTTAATAGTAGAGATTCTTATCTTATTGAATTTTTTATCACAATGGCATAAAGGAAAATAAAATAAGAATTTTTAAAAGGAGGTGAAAAATGAAAAAGTTATTTTTATTTTTGATTTTAATTTATTTTAGTTTTTCTTTTTCCCAGGAAAGAACAGACACTGTGATGAGTACTTATTATGATTGGCAAATGGCTTCTCATATGAGGCAGAGAATTTATTATGACCCTGGTTACGGTGTTCATGTGATTGCTACGGTTTCTTATCAACGGGTTCCTTCTGATAGAAATGTTTATTATAATTTCTTTGATGAAAGATTAAATATGTGGGTGTATGGGCAACAAGGCGTTCCAGTATTTCCTTTTTGGGCAGGTTACGGAGTATTAGATATAAATCCAAATACACATGATGCTTATTGTGTAGCCCATTTTAGGGTAGGGCTAAATCTTTGTTTAGCAATTGGCAGTATTACTTCTCCATTAGAGCCTTGTACCATCAAAGTTGAAAATTATGACCTTTTGTGGCCGGTTTTAGGTATAACGAACAATGGGTGGTTTCATATAATTGCTTCTAAAGGCTCTTCAGGTTCTCAATATTACGATGTTTGTTATATTAGAATGCGGGAATGGAGATATCCAGAAGAACCTATATTGATTGCTCCAAGACAAGGTGAACCAATTGCTTGTTTAGGAGAAACTTATGGACTTTTTACTTCAAAAAGAAGTAATAAAGTAATTGTCTTTTGGACAGAATTAGGAAACTCAGGAACTGATAGCGGTGCCTATCGGATTTCTTTTAATGGCGGAGATACTTGGAGTGAAGTTATTCCTTTCCCTTTTCCTGAAATTTTTACGCCCGGAAGCGAAACTTTACCGGAGGTTTCTTTTGTTTACGGATTTTTTGACCGAGAAGATAATCCCAATTTCGTAATTTGTTATACACCAAATATAAATGGTCAAAAATATAAATTGCCGGTAGAAATTTGGCATTTTAAACCAGGAAGAAATCCAGAATTGGTAAGAATCTGTCGGAGAAGTGCCGATACCCTTGCTGGTTCAATTGGTATTGGTGCAATTTTTGCTGGTCGACCAACAATTGGTCAGGAACCACAAACAGGGATATTATATGTTTCTTGGGAAGAGTTTGATTCATTAAATTATGAACCACTAACCGGTAAATTAAGAGCAGATGTTTTGGTTTCTTATTCCTTGGATAATGGTTTAACCTGGTCAATACCAGAAAGAATTACCCGACCCGACCAAACATCTAAGAGATATCCTTGTTTAGCACCCATCGTTGATGAGCAAAATAATTTATGGATAACCTATTTGACTGATTTAATTGCTGGATTTTATGTTCAAGGTGAAGATCCAGGAAGCCTTAATCCAGTTATTGTGAAAAAATTAAGAATATTGCCCCAGGCGATTAATGAAGGTAAGTTTTCATACCATAAAAGCAAAAGATTTTATAGTAAAACAGCAATTTATGATGTAAATGGTAAAAATATTAATGAAAGAAATTTAAATTCTAAGGGAGTGTACTTTTTGGTAGATACTAAAGATAAAAAAGTAAAAAAGAAAATAATTATTTTTAAATGAGGAGGGAAAATGAATAAAATATTTGTTTTATTATTAATAATTTTACCAATTTTTGCTTATCGCTATGCAATTGTTGTTTCTAATGCTACTTATTCAATGAGTGATTGGCGGGCAGTATGTGATTCTTTACAATTAAAACATCAAGGAAGAATTTTTATCTATACCAATTCAATTTATGATGTACTTTCTCAATTACAGGATTATCAACCGGATTATATCTGTTTTGTTGGCAGACCAGTTTCTGAAGTTAACCAATCTTTTGTAAGAGATTGTCACCAATTAACAAGACGATTAGATAATGATATTTATGGCGATGCGGTTTGGGGAATTATTACCGGTTATACCGCAGAAGATGCTTTAAGGTTAATTCGTTATGATACTTTGTGGGTAAGGACAGTTCTGGGTGGTACAAATTGTACTTGGGACTATTGGATAGAAAAGGGAATTTCTACTTATGAAGCAGAATATAATAGAATAAAATTTAAGTTTCCCGATGGCACTACCCTTGATACTGTGTGGCCAGAGAGATGTCCCACTGATAGATGTACCTTATTAGTAAATTATCTTAACAATGGAATTAACGATACCGTTCCTAATCGACCAAGAATTATTGGTAATGTTGATATCTTCGTAACCAGTGGTCATGCCAATCAATGGACTTGGCAATTACATTATCCAAGTTCTGGTTACGAAGGATTTTTCCGTTCGAGCAGTGGTCAATTAAGAGGAGATCCTTATTCCGGTTCTACAAGATACATAAATTCTTCTAATCCGAAATTATATTTTGCTGTTGGCAATTGTCTAATGGGCGATGTTGCCGATATGAATTGTATGGTTCTTGCTTGGTTCCATACCGGTGGAGCAATTCAAATGACCGGTTATATTGTAGAAACTTGGTATGGTTATATGCTTTGGGGTTTACCTGCTTATTACCATTATCTTCAAGGAAGAACTACTTATGCCCAAGCCTTTTATTTAAATAACCAATCCCTTCTTTTTGACCAGATAAATAACACACCAGGGACAAATCCATCGGGTTTAGAGTACGATAAAAATAATGTTGCCTTTTATGGTGATCCTGCTTGTCAAACAAGAATTTATCCGATAAGGGAGCCTTATTATTCAGAAAATATTGAGATAAGACCCGGAACTTTAAGGGATACTTTTATTATTACTATTACTGCTAATTATGATTCCAGTACCTTAGGATTCAGCGGTGTGTCTGGAGCAAGACATCCAATTGTTTTCTTACCAGTAAGAATAGAAAGTATTCAAGTAGAAAATACTAATGCCCATTCAGTGGTTATTACTGATAACTTTTGTCTCTTATATGTTTGGTATCAAGGCCAAAGAAAATTTGTAAGAGGAGAAACAAGATACGTAAGATTTACTGCCAAAAGAAAGCAAGTTCCAATTGAAGAAATTTCTTTGCCAATTATAAGAAGGAATATTAAAAGGGAAAAGATAAAAGGCGAAATCTATGATATTTTTGGAAGAAAGATAAAATCACTAAGAAAGGGTATTTACTTTATCAAAGAAAATAAGAGGAATTTCAAGATAATAAAAATCTAAAAATATGATATTAATATCTCTTTTTCTCTTTAATTCTTGGGTGTTGATTGATTCAGTTAAAGTTAAAATTTTCCTACCCGCAAATAATTTTTTCTATTTCAAATTTCCTTATCCAATTGAAAGTTTAGAAATTTATCTACCTTATGATTCTTTAACTCCCTTGGCAAAGGAAGCGATAAAAAGGGCGCCTTCCTTTTTAAAGACCGATTTATTTAATAACTTCTTATCTCTTTCTTATGAGAAACAGAATGAATATGCTAATATTATTTTAAATACTTCCCATCCCTATTTAGATGAAGTATGTTTTTTAATTGCTCATATTCCACCGGAAATTCTTAATAGTGAGAATTTTTATCCATTATTAATTAGTGAGAATGCCCATTTTTTATATGCCAATGATACTGCGATTTCTTATGCCGATATTATTGATTATGGTAATCCCCAAACCGATACTAATTATTACTCAACTATCCGTTATCGGATTTTTGATGGGCAGGATACTTTAATTTTAGAACTTCCTTATGAAATCTATTATTGGTATATTGTGCATCCGAAAATTTCCAGGGAGATTTGTACTTATGTGGATGTGACGACAGGTAATCCTTTACCACCACCGAATGGAAGGTTTTGGCGAGAATATCTTTTTTATTATAACGACCCTAATTATCCCAAATTGAAAGATTATTTAAGTGGTATTAGAACATTATGGAACTGTTTAAGGAATGATACTTTTAATAATGGTGCCATCGGTGCCATCAATAATTGGTTGAGAAGAGTTATGGAATTCAGAACACCCCAAAGAAGAACCTATCAGCCTTGTCAAATATATAATCAACATCACGGCACCTGTACTGAATGGAGCATAATAACAACTGCTGCGGCACGGGCAGCTTTAATTCCTTGTGTAAGGATCAGTGCTTACGGAAATAATCACCATTGGAATGAGTTTTATGAAAGAAGTTGGCATCAATGGGAACCGGTAAATAAAATGATAAATGATAGTGTAAGATATGACCCAAATTGGTGGAATTTAGGTTGTGCCTTCAATTGGCGAGGCGACGGATATATCTTCTCTGCTACTAAGAAATATACTCCTCATTGTAGTTTAAAAGTAAAAATATATTCGAGAGATTCTATACCAGTGGATGGTGCGATGGTTTATATTTTAGGCGGTACCCAGCCGGTAAACTGGTATACCTGTTTTCAAACAACTAATAAAAATGGTGAAACTTATTTTATCTTAGGAGATACCAATTCTTATGATTGCCAAATTATTTCTCCAATTGGCGAAATTCCCTACACAAGAATTATTAATTTTGCTCAAGCGGGTAGTTATTATGAAAGGGAATTCTATTTAAATGGAGATATGTCAAAAGTTTTGGTAAAAGATACTTTTATTTCTCTTATTGAAAGATATAAATTAGAAATTGACTTTCAAGTAAATAACGAAATAATTACTAATCATAATCCCGATGATAATAGCAAATATAATTATAAAACTTCTTTTGGTGAAACCGATTTCTTTATTACCGATTATCAGAACTTTCAAAGATTTTTAACAAATGACACTTTTTATTCCTATCTCACAAAAAAGAAGATTTATTCATTGGATACTTCTTTTATCTTTCCTAATTTAGAAGAATACTATATTATTTTTTCTAATAAACAAAAGGTCAATAATCCGATAGAAATGATAATAAATCTTCGGTTATATAAAAAAGAGGTTGGTATTACTGAAAAAGAATTTAACATTTTCTCTCTACCAACATTTTTAAAAGCAAAAGACCTATTAAAGACCCTTGGAAAAGATAACCTTTTATTCTATAATATCTACGGAAAACAAGAAAAGGAGTTGAAAAAGAAGAGAATCTATTTTATTACCTTTAAAAATAATGGTCGAATATTTAAGAAAAAATTAATCCTATTTTAAAATCTACTTTTTTGGTAAATAAAATATGTGTTATAAACTATAGATTTTAGGTTACTTACGAAATTTTTATGTAAGTATTTGAGATTTAATAATTTAACTAATTTCAGCCTGTTGGATAGGGGGCTATATACTATACCGCCTTGGATATGCCTTGATATGGATAATTCTTAGAAAAATTTAGAATATATTTTTATGTCTTTTAAGTGATAATAGTTAAAAACAAATTGACAAATATCTATTTTGTTCTATAATATAAGAAATGAAAAATAAAAGGAGGTAAAGATGAAAAAAATATTTATTGTTTTATTTTTCTTTTTTGTTTTAAATGCCAAGGAGTATTATCATTTGGTAAAAGTAAAGAATGTTGAGAAAGATAAGATTCTTCTTTTTGATAAGAAAGGTTTTGTTATTAATGGCTTTCAAGATGGTAATTTAATAATTGAGGTGCCAATCGGAAGAGAGAATGAGATAAAAAAGATGGGTTATGATTATGAGATATTGATTTATAATGTGACAAAATATTATGAGGATAATTTTGCTGATGCCCGTTATCATACTTATCAGGAATTTTTAGATACCTTACATATATTGGCAATAAATTTTTCTCACATATGTAGATTAGAGACGATTGGGTTTTCAGTTCAAAATAGACCGATTGTTGTGATGAGGATAACTGATAATCCGGATATTGAAGAATATGAGCCGGAAATATTGATTGAAGGAAATACCCATGGTGATGAGAAAATTGGTTCGGAAGCAGCCTTTGGTATTTTGAGATATTTGGTATTAAATTATGGTGTTGACCCATTAGTTACTCAGATTGTAAATAGCAGGGAG
>JBDRVE010000009.1:18859-20092 GCA_039801725.1 candidate division WOR-3 bacterium
GATATTTTGGTTTTATAACAACAATGTTAAGGCACAGAGATAATAATATTATTCCAACTTTTTCTAATTTGGCATTAGGATATCCTGATGACCGAAGAATATCTTTAGGAATTAATGGTTGGATTGTTATTGATATGTTAAAACCGGTTTTAAATCAACCAGGAATTGACTTTTTTGTTTATGAAAATGATAATGACCCAGAAGGTTATAATGTTTATGTCTCCCAGAATTGGAATGGTCCTTTCTATTTTTGTGGAAGTGATACTGGAACTGCTGCTTTTGATTTAAGTAGAAGTGGTTTAAATTGGGCACGGTATATAAAAATTGTTGATGATGGTGACGGCAGTTCTTCGCCGACTGCTGGCTTTGATTTGGATGCGATTGTTGCTTATACTTCTCCTGGTCCATTATTAACACCTTCTCTTTTTGGAATAATTGATACTCCACCGAATGGCAATGGCAATGGAAGAGCAGAACCAAATGAATTGGTATCACTTTTATTCAAAATAAGAAATATGGGAAATGAAACCGCTGAGTCAGTATATACAATTTTAAGGACAAGCGATACATTTATTACTATTATTGATTCAATTACCTATTTTGGTGATATCTTACCAGATTCAGAAGTTGGTCCATTAGATCCACGGATATTTATCTCACCGAATACACCGCCGAGATGGCAGACAAATTTTAAACTAATTATGGTCGCTAACAATTATTTAGATTCAGTAAATATTAGAATTCAAACCGGTGGTGGGACAGCAACATGCCCGATACCTGATAATCAATATATCTATTGGGCTTATGATAATTCTTGTTCTACTTATACTGAATGTCCAAGATACGAATGGATTGAGATAAGAAATATCGGTATAAGATTGCCCATAACTAACGATGACCAGACAATCAGAATAAAATGGCCTTTTAGTTTCAAATACTATGGAGTTATCTATAATGATTCTCTATCAGTATGTTCTAATGGCTGGATAACACCAATGAGAACAACATTAATTAGTTATAGTAATCAACCATTACCTGACCCGACATCAACAAATCCCAGTGCGATGATTTGTCCTAATTGGGATGATTTATATCCACCTCAAAGTAATGGGATTTGGTTTTTGTATGATAGTTTAAATCACCGGATAATAATTGAGTGGGATAGTGTTCATTATTACAATCCGAGAGAAGTTTGGGATAAATTCCAAGTAATTATTTATGATTCAACCGTTG
>JBDRVE010000009.1:20188-50557 GCA_039801725.1 candidate division WOR-3 bacterium
AAGTAATGGGATTTGGTTTTTGTATGATAGTTTAAATCACCGGATAATAATTGAGTGGGATAGTGTTCATTATTACAATCCGAGAGAAGTTTGGGATAAATTCCAAGTAATTATTTATGATTCAACCGTTACCGGTCCCAATGGTTATAATAAAATTCTCTTCCAATACAAAACAAGAAATGGTTTTACTTCTTCGACAATTGGAATCGAAGATCACACAAATACGATTGGAATTAACTATCCACAGGAGGGAATAATAAGGGAAAGGGCGATAAGATTTACCAATGTTTGGCCCCAAGTTGTTTGTATTTGTCAAGATTTTAAAAATCAGAAAGAAAAAGTTTCTTACCCAACAATCATTGCTTCCCAAGTTAAACTTAATTTAGAAAAGGAAAAAGAGATTTCAATTTATAACTTAACTGGTTCAAAAGTAAAAAGTCTAAAACCAAAAAGGAAAGAGATTATTTTAGATATGAAAGAACTTCCCAAAGGTATTTATATAATTAACTTGAAAGAAAATAAAAAGAATTTAAAAGTTATTAAAATTAGATAATTCTTTTTCAATATTTTCCGAAGCAACTTTTGCACCGTTAGTGAAAAATTTATTATAACAACTTATGTTCATTTGGAGTAATTTTTCATATAAATTATCTTTACTGAGATTTTCAATCTCTTCTAATAGTAAAGCAACGCCGTAATTTTTGGCAATCTCGTAATTTTCATAAGCATAAGAACCAATAAAAGGAGTTAAAACAAACATCGGTAGTGAAAGTCCTAATGCCCAATTTGTTCTTTCGTGAGAGGCAGCAATAAAAAAGTCAATATCTAAAAAAATCTCTTGAAACTTCTTAATCTCTTCTTCCCAATTTTTACTTCTTATCACATAAACACCTTCGATAAAAAGTTTTCTTTGGAAATAAAGATAATAAGAATAATCTATGCCGCTAAAAAGAAAGGTTCTAATATTATTGGCAATCAGATATTTTACATATCTTAAAATCTTTTTTATATGAACCTTTGGATAAGCACCGGAAAGAAAGATGGCACAACTTAATTTTTCCTTCTTTTCAATTCTTTTTAATCTTTTTTTATAACTAATCTCTTTTAAATTTGCTAATTCTTTTTCAACAAATAAGTTAGTAACAACTATTTTCTCTTTATCTATTCCATAGGCTATTGCCTTTTCTTTGGTAATCTCTAATGGAACAAATATTTTTTTGGCATTACATACCGCTTCTTTGGGAAAGGCATTCTCACAATGAAGATAATAAAGATTTTCTTTCTCTTCTAATGCCTTTGCCAAAATTGGATGGGAAACAATAATTAAATACTTTTCTTTTGGTAAAAATTTTATAAGTTCCTTTTTTAATTTTCCAATAATAAAATTTGGAATTCTTCCTTTTTTTCTCGACCAGTTATAAATTGATAGAGTAAATAAATTTCTTGGCGAAATTTTATATATAAAATTTAATAATTTTATAATATGGGTATTTAAAGGAATTTCTGTATAAAAATAGGGGATATTTAGTTCTTGTTTTAATATGTTTAAATAATTAGGATGTCCTCGACCGATTGGTAATTGGATTAAAAAGGGAAGCATAAAAATAGCGGGGGTGGGATTTGAACCCACGACCTTGAGGTTATGAGCCTCACGAGCTACCAGGCTGCTCCACCCCGCAGTTTATATATAAATATAGCAAAAATTTTCTAAATGTCAACCTGAATTAGTAAATGTGTTAAGAAGTTGATTTTTTAAAATATTTTCATTAAAATATACCAATGTTTTTTATCTTCTTTTCTTTTCTTTTTAATCAATTCTTTGATGGTAAATTCTTAAGGGCAGATATTTTAAAACCTGCAGATACTTCTTATTATTATGATGTTAGAAAATATGGTTTTAATATCTTTTTGCCAATGGATAACGGTTATTTTTCCTGTAAAGAAGTTATTAGTTTAAAATCAAATATCTTAACAGATACTTTAAGTTTCCATTTTGTTAATCTTGTTTGTGATTCAGTAAGGTTGGAAAATAGAAGGCAAAATTTTAGACAAGAAAATGGTTATTTAAAAATTCAACTTGATAGAAATTTGATACCAAACGAATCAATTGATTTGGAGGTATATTATCACCGAGAAAGTAATACCCAAAATTTAGGATTTTATTTTTATCGAAGAAGTGGCAACACTTTGCATAATATTGCCTATACTTGTACCGAACCTTATGATTCCAGATATTGGTTTTGTTGTTTTGATGAACCTTGGGAAAAAGCAGAAAGGGGTGTTTTGTTTGAAATAACCTGTCCAGATAGTTATTTTGTTTGTTGTAATGGAATCTTAGATAGTATAAAAGAGAATCAAGGTTTTAAAACCTATTTCTGGTCTCATTCCTATCCGATTTCAACTTATTTAATCCATTTTGCCTGTTCAAAATACGCTACTTTTTCTCATTGGTATCATAATTCACCAAACGATTCTTTTGAGATAAAGTATTTTATTTGGCCAGAAGATTCTTTAAGAGCAGTTAATTCTTTTAATAATGTTCCTTTGATGATACAGTTCTTTTCTGATACCAATATGTATGGCAGATTTCCTTTTGAAAAATATGGTATGGATGCGGTGTATCCATTTATGTGGGGTGGAATGGAGCACCAGACAATGACGACAATTCATCGCCAATGGGTTACTCAAGGAAGTGAAGGCGGTATTGCCCACGAACTTTCTCATCAATGGTGGGGAGATATGGTTACCTGCTTTTCTTTTGCTGATATCTGGCTTAATGAAGGTTTTGCTACTTATTCGGATGCCTTATATTTAGGATTTAGAAATGGTAGAGATTATTTTAAAAACCTGATGAACCAAAGAGCCCAATACTATTTTACTGAAGACCAATCTTATCGCCGACCATTATATAATCCACCATTAGAAAATCTATTTGATTATGGTCATACTTATTGTAAGGCAAGTTGGATTTTACATATGTTAAGATATTTAATGGAAGATACCAGTTTTACAGAAAGAGGAATATTTTTTAAAGGTTTAAGGGCTTATCGGGATAGTTTTGCCTATAGAAATGCTAATACAGAAGATCTAAAAAGAGTATTGTCGCAAGTTAGTGGAATTAATTTGGAGCGATTTTTTGACCAATGGATATATCAAGCAGGTTATCCTAAATATATTATCTATTATTCTTTTCAAGGAAATCAAGTAAATTTGACAGTTAGCCAAAATAATGGTACCAATGCACCAGAGACTTTTATTATGCCAATCAGTTTTAAGTTCAATTCAGCAAATGGTGAAACAGTTATTACTGTAATAAACGATACCAATCCTCAAAATTATACTTTTAATCTTTCTTCTTCGCCAATCTCCTTGGTTTTTGACCCAGAAAATTGGCTTTTAAAGCAAGTTCAGGTTGTCTTTTTAAAGGAAGAGGAGCATAAAAAATTAAAAGAAGCAAATACTTTTAATTTCTTTGTTAGAAAAGAGAATCTATTGGAAAAAGATTATGAAATCTATCAAAAAGATGGTAGAAAAATTAAAGTAAATAATTTGAAAAAAGGTCTTTATTTCTTAAAAATTAAAAATACCTATAAGAAAATATTTATTTTAAACTAACTTGCTAATTTTATTTCATCTCTTTAATTTCTTCACCTTTGAAGGTAAAGAAAAGATAAAAGCAGTTAATTTTTATGAAAAAGAGAAATTAATAAAAAGGATTGAAGGCGATTTTTATGGCTATAAAACTGACAAGAATAATAATTTATACTTAATAGAAAAAGATTATATTTATGTTTTTGACAATAAGGGAAGAAAGTTAAAGAAAATAAAAGATAAAGGTTGGGTAGAAATTGCTAAGACAGGTAAATATCTTTTGGTTTATGATGATAAAGAGATAAGGGTTTATAAAAATTTTCTCTTTTCTTTTAGAATTAACCTAAAAGAAAAGGCGTTAAGAAAGATTATTTTTTCTCAGGATGAAAGGTATCTGGGACTTTTAAATAAAAACTCTTTTTCATTATTTGATTTAGAGAATAAAAATCTTTTATGGGAAAGAAGTTTTTCTTTACCTTTAATTTTTGCTAAATTTCTTAATAGTTTCATAAGTATAGTAAGTGAAAATAGGGAAGAACTTTTGTTTGAGACTTATCTTTTTGATTTTAATGGAAATTTATTAAAGAAATTTTTAAATTATTATGAGGAAGAAGATGAGATAATTTTAGATATAGAAATAAGAGATAGTAAGATTTATGGTAAGACTTATAATAATAGTTATCTTTTGAACTACTTTAATAAAAAAGAAAGAAAAAATCTCTACAAAAATTTTATATCTGATACCATTCCTTGGCCTTTGCCACCAACCGATTCTTTACAACCTTTAGGAAATAATTGGGGAGAATATCAGAATTATGGTGGTTCGCCATATTTTCATCCTGGTATTGACATATTAACACCAAGTAGGCAAGGAGTTCCGGTTTATGCGGTAAAAGATGGTTGGGTGAAAGCCTGGC
Organism: candidate division WOR-3 bacterium; assembly: GCA_039801725.1. Lineage (NCBI taxonomy): Bacteria > Pseudomonadati > Caldifarciminota > Caldifarciminota bacterium. The sequence continues at coordinate 24,697 of JBDRVE010000009.1, forward strand.
TGACAATTCAAGCAACTTATCACTGGCGGTTGGCGATTGCTGATTCTTCATTAGAATATCCGGATTCTTGCGAAGGTTTTTTGTATGCCCATATTGATTCTTCAAGATACCATAAACAGATAGGTGATTATGTCCAGAAAGGCGAACTTATTGGCTATTTAGTTCCCTGGCCGGTAGAAGGGTTTGACCATATCCATTTTGCGAAAATAAAAGATGAGGGTTATACGTGGCCCAGGGCAGATTGGGCATTTGTTTTTAATCCTTTGATTTTATTAAGACCAAATTTAGATACGATTCCACCAACTTTCGAATATGCCCGGCAGAATCAATATTTTGCCTTTTGTGTGAATAATACTTCTACCTATTTAAATCCGGATAGTTTATACGGCGATGTTGATATAATTGCCAAAATTTATGATAAATTTAGCGTTTCAACGGGTAATAATATCTGGGATAAACTTATTCCCTTAAAGATTGAATACGAAATTATTGGTGAATATGAGACAGTATATAAAACTTTATCTTTCTCTTTTTCTTCCCGTTTACCTAATGACCAGTTAGTAAGCGTAGTTTATAAACAAGATAATACTTGCCGAACAAGAGGTGATTATAGTTATCGGGATTATTATTTTATTATTACTAATACTGATGGCGATAGTATTATAGAAAGTAGTGATGCGAATTACTCTTGGCAGACAAGGAATTTTTCTAATGGTAGATATTTAGTAAAAGTTTATGCTTATGATGCTTCTAATAATTGCTCAGTTTGTAGTATGTATGTGAGAGTAAGGAATCCGGTAGGAATAAGTGAGGAAAGAAAAAGAAGACCTTGTTCTCAAAAAGGAGAGGTTTATTATTTACCGAACGGTCAAAAAATTGATAAGATAAAAAAAGGAATTTATTTTGTAAAAAGAAAAAATAATTTTTCTAAATTAATAAAGATAAAATAAAAATAGAGAGATAACTCCAGAACCAAAATGTTGTTATCCAATTATTTTTTCGGGTTAATACTTTTTTTAATGGTTCCGATAATTGGTCTTAGCATATTAAACTATAAATTTTTGACACAATTATCTTTTTTGATATAATTTATTGAAAATGGCAAAAGATTATCCGAATGGCCTTTGGATAAAATGTGATGGTTGTGGCGAAATTCTTTACAAAAAAACAATAGAGAAAAATTTCTTTATCTGTTCCAAATGTAATTACCATTTTCGAATAGGTCATAAAAAATATATCGAATATATTTTGGATGATGGGAAATTAGAGGAATATGACTGGGAATTAGAAAGTTATGATCCTTTGAATTTTCCTCAATATAAAGAAAAATTAATTCAGAGTCAAAAAAGTTTAGGAATAAAAGATGCTTACGTTTACGGTTTAGGAAAGATCGATGGAATAGAAGTGGTTTTTGGAGCAATGGATTTTAATTTCATTGGTGGTAGTATGGGAACTGTTGTTGGCGAAAAGGTTGCTCGTTCTTTTCGGTTGGCAACCCAATTAAACATCCCAATAATTATTGTCTGTACTTCTGGTGGTGCCAGAATGCAAGAGGGAATTTTTTCTTTGATGCAGGTGGCGAAGACTTCCTTAGAGGTTGGACTAGCTGAAAGAAAAGGAGTGCCTTATATTAGCATTCTTACTAATCCTTGTTATGCAGGTGTGATGGCTTCCTTTGCTTCTTTGGGAGATATAATAATTGCTGAACCAGGGGCTATGCTTGGTTTTACTGGACCAAGAGTGATTGAAGAAACAATTAAACAAAAACTGCCTGATGGATTTCAAAAGGCTGAATTCCTTTTGACCCACGGATTTGTTGATTTAGTGGTGCCTCGCTGGGACTTGAGAAGAACTTTAATAAGAATTCTTAATATTATATGGAAAAAATAATTCTTTTATTAATCTTTTTAAATATCCCTGACCCAAAATTTAATCATCAAATAAAGAAAGACAGTTTAGAGCCTAAGATTTATAAAGACCGGTGGTTTAGTGAAGATAAATTTTTCCATTTTTCGGTAAGTTCTCTCTTAGTAGGTTCTTCTTACCATTTATTAAGATGCCGGTTGGAAAAGGATAAAAAATTTGCTCTTCCTTTTTCTTTAACAACTACCTTTCTTATAGGTGTTGGAAAGGAAATTTATGATAAGAAAATAAAAAGAGAATTTTTTAGTTATAAAGATTTGATTTATGATTTGTTAGGAATTTTCTGTGGTTATTTTCTTTTTATCTATTAAGTATGTTAAAACCAAATGATTTAATTCTTTTGTATCATAGTGAAAATGCTAAATATTTAATAACCTTACCTGAAGGCGGAGAATTTCAAACGCACAAAGGAGTTATCAAATTAGATGAGATTTTTCAAAAAGATTACGGAGATGAGGTTTTTACTCATAAAGGAGAAAAATTCTATATTTTAAAACCGACGATTGCTGATATTGAAATGAAAGTAAAGAGAACTACTACGATTATCTATCCGAAGGATGCCGGATTTATATTATTAAAAACCCATATTTTTCCAGGAGCTAAAGTGGTCGAAGTGGGAACTGGTAGCGGTGCCTTTACAATTGTTTTGGCTAATTTCATTCGGCCCAATGGTATTGTTTCTTCTTATGAAATTCGGGAGGATTTTTTAGAAAATGCGAAGGAAAATGTGAGAAGAGCCGGGTTAGAAAATAATGTCGTTTTCCATCTTCGGGACGTTGTCAAAGAGGGGTTTTTAGAAGAAGAGAATAGTGTTGATAGTGTGTATATTGATTTACCAGAACCTTGGGAGATAGCACAAGAGGTTTACCGGATTTTAAAAGGCGGTCACTCTCTAATCTCTTTGAATCCGAATGTTGAGCAGATACAAAAAACTTTTCGTACATTAGAGTTGGTGGGTTTTACTCGAATAAAAGTCTACGAAATATTAGAAAGAGAAATTTTGGTAAGATATTCCGGAACAAGACCCAAAGAATTTTCTATTACCCATACGGCTTATCTTCTTTTTGCTAACAAAATAAATAAAAGATGAAAAAATTTTTATTATTTATTTTATTTCTTCTTTTATGTAATCAACCATCCAAAGAGAAAAAAATTCGGGTAGTCTCTTTATCACCGGCAGTAACAGAAATTATTTTTGCTTTAAACTGTGAGGAATATCTTGTTGGTAATACTATTTATTGTGATTATCCCGAAAAGGCAAAGGAAATATATAAAGTGGGTGATTTAATAAATCCTTCCTTGGAAAAAATTATAAAACTAAAACCAACCCTTGTCTTTTTAACTTATCCTTTACAAAAGAATATCGATGAGAAGTTGAAAGCATTAAATATCAAAACCTTCAACTCATCACCAAAATCTTTAAACGAGATGTTCCAAGAGATTATCAAAATTGGCGAGATATTTAACAAGAAAGAACGAGCAGAAAAATTGGTAGATTCTTTAAGAGAAGAATTAAACAAAATTAAAAAACTAAAAAAGAAGTTGAAGGTTTACATCGAAATTAACGCCAATCCCCCAATTACGATTGGTAAAAATTCTTTTCTAAATGATTTATTGGAATTTATAGGTTTAGAAAATATCTTTGCTGATAAACTAACCGATTATCCAGTAGTAAAACATGAGGAGATTATTCTAAAAAATCCTGATTATATCATCCTTTTTCATCCCACTAGCAAAGTCGACGATGTCTCTTCTCGATTTGGTTACGAAAAAATTGAAGCAGTAAAATACCATAAAATTGTTAACAATTTAAATCCTGATTATTTTTTGAGAAATTCCCCAAGAGTAATCGAAGGAATAAAGATGTTGAGGAATATTTTAAGGGATGAAGAATAAGAAAGTTAAAATGTTCTTTCTTTTTTCCTTTCTTTCGTTGTTAATTTTCCTTTCTTTATTTTTAGGAGTTGATGGCTTTTCTTTTGATAAAACAATTGTTTTAAAAGTACGATTGCCTCGAGTAATTTTAGGTTTTTTAAGTGGCGGTAGTTTGGCTTATGCTGGTGCTGTCTTACAAGGATTATTAGAAAATCCTTTATGTGATCCTTATATCTTAGGAATTGCCAGCGGTGCTGCCTTTGGTGTTTGTTTGGGTTATTTAACTAAAAAATTGAGTTACTTCTTTTCTCCTCTTTTTGCCTTTTTGGGTTCGTTTATAGCTATTTTTTTAGTTTATAATTTGGCTTTTTATAAAGGAAAAACAAATAAAATCGCTCTGATCTTGGCGGGAGTGATTATCAGTTTTTTATTTTCTTCTCTCACCATGCTTTTTATGGTTTTTTCCAAACGTCCGTTAAATGAAATTATCTATTTAATAATGGGAAATTTAGCGTTCGTCTTTAATAAATTTACTTTAACCATTTTTGTTATTATGAATTTTATTTCAATTATCTTTCTCATTATCATTTATAGCAAAGCCTTTGAATTAAACTGTCTCAGCTTAGGCACAGAAGTTGCTGAAAGTTTAGGAGTAAATTATCAACAATCAATAAGACTTCTTTTCTTTTTAACATCTTTTCTTGTGGCCATTCAGGTTGCCTTTGCTGGCGCAATTAGTTTCGTTGGTTTAATTATACCCCATTTAACAAGATTTATTTTTGGTGCTAATTATAAAACTGTGCTTCCGCTTTCGTTTATCTTGGGAGCAATAGTGGTAATAATTGCGGATCTAATTGCTCGAACAATCGCTCCTATCGAATTACCTATTAGTATGGTTACTACCTTTTTTGGTGCGCCCTTTTTTCTTTACTTATTAAGAAGAAATCTATAATGCCAATATTTGCCTACGAAATAAAAAACCTTTATTTTCAATATAGAAAAGAAGAACCTCTTTTTGAGGGATTGTCAATTAAGATAAAGGAAAAAGAATGGTTTAGTATAATTGGTCCCAACGGCAGTGGCAAAACTACTTTGTTAAAATTAATGGCCGGCCTTTTAAGACCGCAGAAAGGAGCAATAATTCTTTTTAATAATAATCTTTTTTCTTTAACCTCAAAAGAAAGGGCAAAATTTATCGGTTATTTTCCTCAAGAAAGTTTTTTTATTTTTGACTATACGGTTAAGGAAATTGTTTTGATGGGCAGGAATCCTTATGTTAACTGGTTTTCGCAGGTAAGTAAGAAAGATATTGAAGTTGTGGAAAGATGTATGGAATTAACGGAAACAATAAATCTTAAAGATAAGAAAATTAGTGAATTATCTTCTGGTGAAAGAAAAAGAGTGATATTGGCAAGAATTCTTGCCCAAGAACCTAAAGTTTTACTTTTAGATGAATTCACAACCCATTTAGATATTTCTTATCAATTGGAGTTTATCAATCTCTTAAAAAGATTAAAAGAAGCAAAGGATTTGACAATTGTTTTTCTAACTCACGACTTAAATCTCGCGAGCATTTCCTCTGACCGAATCTTATTGATTGATAAGGGAAAATATGTGGCTTGTGATATACCGGAAAAAATTTTAAAAGAAGATTTAATTGCAAAAGTTTACAAGATAAAACCAATTGTTAAAATTCATCCACTAAACAATAGACCTTTAATAATTTTTTAATTATGAAAAAAGAGTATCTCGTTTTTTTAGTAGCAATTCTTTTCACCGGTTATCTTTTTTTGGCGCCAGGCCATCCTACCACCGGTGATACCTGGCCCCATTTAGTAAGACAGAAAATTGTTTATCAATCAATAAAAGAAAAATTTTCTCCTTTCTTTACTTTCTACTTTTATTCTGGTTATCCCCATTTGCAGTTTTATAGTCCGCTCTTCTTTTTTCTTACCGGTCTTTTTACCTTCTTAACCTTTGGCAGCTTAATTTTCAGTTTAAAGATAGTTGTATTTATTCTTCATATTCTTTCGGGTTTAGCAATTTTTTATTATCTTAAAAGAGAAACTAAAAATCTCTTTTTAGCTCTTTTTGGTTCTATTGGCTATTTAGCGGTGCCCTGGCGGGTGTTGTATATTGCTTCTTTTGGTAATTATCCGCTTTCTTTAATTTATCTTCTTTTGCCTCTTATCTTTTTTTATTTAGATAAAAGTTTTTTAGAAGATAAAAATAATAATTTCATTATTTTTGGTTTTTTCATCGCTTTGATCTTCCTTTCTCATATTTTTTACGCTGTTTATTCTTTGATTTTTGTTATTCTTTATTTCTTTCTAAAAAAATATAAATTTTCTTTTAAAATTTTTAATACCTTTTTAATTTTTTTTTCTCTCTCTTTATTTTTTATCTTACCTTTCTTTTTGGAATATAAATATTATTTATATCCTCAACCTGAATTAAATCTGCCACCGCCTAATCCTTTTGTTCTTTTAGGTTTAAAACAGGAGATCGGTGGTTATACCGGAACCTATTTTGGAATAAGTATTTTGGTTATATCTGGATTAGGGATAATTGATTTAAAAATCTCTCACTGGAAAAGTATTTTATGGTTATTCTCTTTATTATTAACTTTTTTATTACCCTTTTTGGACAGATATATTGGATTTCTATCTGCCGGTTTGCCACCTCAACGATTTTTAACATATTTTATTTTCTTTTCTGCTCTTTTACTTCCTCATGGTTTTGAATACTTACAAGAAAAACTAAAATTGTCCAAAAAGATTTTGTTTTATTTTTTAGTTATATTACTATTGATAGATTGCCTGCCTTCCACAATTAAACTACGTTATGCCAAAAAAGAAGATTTTCTTGCAGTAAGAGAAGAAATATATGAGTTACTTTCTTATAGAAAAACATTCAAAGTTTTGGATATTGATATTCCTGATGATAAAATTGATAATTTCCGCCGACTTTGTCGTTATCCTGCTTGTAATTTTCTTTACGGAAATTTACCTTCCCCCTTGGGGCCTCCCTATCATCAATTTGCTCCGAAAAATATGTTTTATACCTATCCCTTTATAAATTATTTATCAAAAGAACTAACTGACACCACCGTTCGTTCTTTGAGCGAAAATTTTTTAAAAATCTCTTCTCTTTTAGGTATTACCCACATAATCACTCTCCCTACGTTATTAGGTACGGGTGAAGAGGAAACTTATGTTCTTCTTAAAACTGGTATCGAATGGGATGATCGATTTTTGATAAGCGGTGCTCAGCCACCATTGGTTTATGGAGAAACAAAATTACCAATAATTTTAACAAGTAATGTCAAAAAACCGATGAAAAAAGAGAAGATAGTGAAAGAAGGTACACTTTACATTGCTTCTGATTGGCAGGAACTTTTAAAAGAGATAACTATTGATTATGAAAAAGGAAAAATAAATTTCCTTCCGGTGTTAGAAAAGGATAATTATGAAAGTTTGCCTTACGAGGCGGAATTGAAAATTTATGATTTTTATCTGCGAGATAATGAAGTTATGATTGAATATGAATTGAATAATCTTGCTTTTTTGAGATTGCCCATTAGTTATTATCCCTATTTGAAAATTTTGCTTGATAATAAGGAAATTCCCTTTTATGAGACCAAAGACCATTTTATCTATTTAAAATCAGAAAAAGGGAGACATGCCTTGAAAGTGAGATTCCAATTACCACCATTAAGAAAATATACTTTGATTTTTTCTCTAATAAGTTTTACAATATTTCTTTTTTTAATAATTTTTAAGAAATGAAAAAGTATTACCTTTTAATAATTCTTCTCTATCTTTTACCGATCTTTTTCTTAACCTATTTTCCTTTTGTTGATCTGCCTCAGCATCTCCATTTTGTTTATGTATTAAAAAATTTTTCTAAGTATGGAGCCTATTTTGAAAAAAGATTATTTCCGATGCATAATACCTTTCATCTTTTCTTTAATACTTTCTTATCAAATTTTTTACCCTTAGATATAGCAAATAGAATTTATATCGCATTAGTTATAATTTTAACTTTTTTCTCTTTTTATTATTTTTTAAAGGTAATTAACGGCGAAAAGATTTTTTCTCTTTTAAGTTTATTAATTGCCTATAATTATAATCTTTTTTGGGGATTTATGGGAATTGCCTTTGCTCTTCCTTTAATTATTTTTCTTTTCGCCCTAACAATAAATTTACTAAAAGAAGAAAATAAAAAGGATTTAATTCTTTTCTTGCTAACCATTCTTTTTATAATTATTTTTCTTTGCCATTCTTTAACTTTTATTTATTCTTTTGTTAGTTATTTAATAATTCTCTTTTTAAATAGAAAATCGTTACGGCTTAAATATTTTTTACCACCATTAATTGTACTAGTATTTTTATTTATACCTTGGCAGACACAGCAATTCCAAAAAGAAGGAAGCGAAGTTATTGCTCAGTTTAGAGAAAATATTTCGTTAAAGGCAATTTACCAAAATCTTTTAGACTTCTGGGAAAGGTTGGGAATAAAAAATGATAACCTAATAATCTTTTTCTTTAAAACAATCACTCTTTTAGGAATATTTCTTTTGATTACCACCCCTAATCTTTGGAAGGAAAATAAAATATTATCAACAATTTTTGTTATTACTTTGGCTTTTTACTTCTTTTTTCCGGGAAGTTATACCGAAGCGGTTTTTTTAAATGAAAGATTTGCCCCTTTAGTTTTTCTTTTCCTAATTGCTTATATAAGTTTAAAAGGGAAAAGAAAAATTAGCAACTATTTAATTTTGGCAGTTGTGATAATAAATATCCTTGATTTAAATGTAAGATTTCTAATGTTTGAAAGATATGGTAGGGAATTTAAAAAAATTGTTAAGAAGTTAGAATCAAACAAAAAGGTTGTAGGAATTTTCTACGAAAGAAGACCGAAGCCTGATTTATTTGGTTATGATGTCTTTCTCCATTTTCCCTGTTATTACCAATTAGAAAAAGGAGGCCTCATTGGTTTTTCCTTTGCTTATATCCGTTATTCGCCATTAGTATTCAAAAAGAATTATCCCTTAGAAAGAATTGACGAATGGTTCCCTTATCGGTCTCTTTTTCCTTATCTTTATAAAAATTATGATTATCTTTTTGTTACTGGGGAAATAAGATTGAGCGACGAAAGGTATTTTAAAAAGATGGTTTTAGTTGATAGTCTTTCTTTCTTTCGAGTTTATTCGCCTAAAGAATAGTGCTTTAATTTTAGATAAAATATTCTGTAATTCTCTATCTTCTTCTAAATAAGGAATATTTTCTTCAATAACTCTTATTATCTCGGTTTTTTTCTTAAAATTAAGTTCAACCAATCTTAAAGCCTGACTTAGACACAAAATTTCTATCGCCAAAATCGTTTTAGTATTTTCAACAATCTTTTCTAATTTTAGAAGACTATTCATTCCCATACTCACGATATCCTCTTGGTTAGCAGAAGTAGGCAAAGATGTTATGGAAGCTGGGTTAGAAAGAATTTTGTTTTCACCGGCTAAAGCAGTGGAAACAATTTGTGCCATCATTAAGCCGGAATTGGTGCCGGGTTGTTGTATTAAAAATATCGGTAATTCCGGATTCTTTCCTGAAGTTAAATAGAAAATCTTTCTCTCTGATAGGAGGGATAATAAAGTTAATGAGATACCTAATAAATCAGATACTAAAGCCAAACTTGTTCCCATAAAATTTCCGCCACTAAAGATTTCATTATCAATAATTAACGGATTATCGGTTACCGAATTGATTTCTGTCTCCAGTATTCTTTTGGCAAAATCAATAGTTTCGCCGACTGCACCAAGAATCTGTGGTTGACATCTTATTGAATAAGGATCCTGTATAGAACTTTCTTTAAATTCACAAAGATTTAGATAATTATAAATAATTTGGGCAGTAGTTATTTGATGAGAATAAGGTTTTAATTGGTGTAATTTTATATCGAACTCCTTTTTGTTACCCTTTGTAACCAAAGTGGTTAAGCCGCTAATTTCTTTTGCTAAATTAAAAATATTTTCTATTTCAATCAAAAGATAACTTAAAAAGGCAGACATCATTTCGGTACCGTTGATCAAAGATAATCCTTCTTTTATATCTAAGATAAAGGGTTTTATTTTTTCTTTTTTAAATACTTTTTCAGTTGCTAATATCTGGTTGTTATAAAATACCTTTCCTTTTCCTAAGAGAACTAAACCAATCTGGGCTAATGGTGATAAATCACCGGATGCACCGACTGAACCTTTCTTTTGGACACAGGGGATAATATCCTTGTTGATGAGATTTAATAAAGCCTCTATCAACTCTTCTCTTACTCCGGAATATCCTTTGCTAAGCATATTTGCTCTCAAAAAGATGGCTAAACGGACCACATTTCTATCAAAGTATTCGCCTTCGCCTAATGCGTGCGAGATAATTAGGTTATACTGTAATTTTCTTATCTCTTCTTTTGATATCTTTTTACTTACTAAAGCACCAAAACCAGTGTTTACTCCGTAGATTACGTTTCCTTTTTCGATTATCTCTTTTAAAGTATTATGGCTCTTTAAAATCTTTTTTCTCGCCCTATCTTTAATTTTTACGGTACTTTTAGAAAATAAAAATTTTTTAATAAGATCTAAATTTAAATTTTCAATTGGTATTTTGATAATCATTTTCGCAAAACAAAGTTGTTTTCTTTATCAGTAGTATATTTAAGCATTATAATATTTTTTACTACAAAAGAATTTATTATCAATTTTAATAATCGGTGGTATTGAATAACAGACTTTTTGAAAAGAAGAGTATTCATAAGAAAGCAATTATTCGATAATCTCACCTGTAAGATTACCTTTTGCCCTTAAGTATAAAACTAAACCAGCAGGAAAATCTTTGTTTAAAATATGGAGATTTTCTAAAAGGATAACAGTACTCTTATAATCTTTATTTTCAAAATATTTCAAAGCATCAGCATAATATATCTTTGTCTTCTCTTCGATTTTCGGCAAAATATTTTTTAGCTCCTTCTCTAAATAACTTTCAATTCCTCTTTTCAATTCCGGAAGATAATCGTTCAACTTATTGATGTTAATACTAACTTCACTCAATGCTTTTCTTTTTGCTTCTTCTTGGGAATTGCTAACACCTTTTCCTTCGGAAGAAGATATTCTTCCGATGATATTACCTTTCCTATCTTTTAGATAAATAATATATTGTGCTTTTATTGTCCAAAGAGGTCCACTTAAAGACGCCAGTTTACTTGTGGTTGTATAAGAAGGAGTCCCGATAATTTGGGCAAAATATTTCTCATTGTCAATAATAAAATTATTATTCTCCAAAATTGATTTAATCTGTTCATAATAATCTGAAGAAACTTTTATTCGGTAGATTTCTTTATTCTCTTTTAACAAACTAACAAGATTCTCCTTTTCATAAATCTTTTCAAGATTTTCATTAAGCATTTTTAAAAGTCTTTCTGATTGGATTCCGCCAAGAACGTAATACTTTTTCTCACGCTTATTTTTATACTTATCGCGAACTTCAAAATATTCTTTTACTTTATCAAGAACATTTTTAATTTCCCTTTCTACCCAATCTTTTAAAAGAAAATCAAACTCGGTTTTAATAGGCGGATTTAATCGCTTCAAATATTCATTTGTTAAGTTATAAATCAAAGCACTTAATTCTTCCTTGCACTTTTCTTCGGCATTGCTAAAAGAAGTTTGCGAGACCGAAACAGTTGTAAAATAACCTTCGCTACTGATACCCAATTTCTTTGTCGGTAATTTTATCCAATTGGGTTCTTTTGTTTGAGAAGTTTTTTGGGCACAAGAAAAATCGAATTTTTCACAAAAGATAAAGAAGAAAATAATAAAAAACAACTTTTTCATAATACCCCCCTTATATATTAACTTTTTTAAATATAATAAAAATTTTAAAAATGTCAATCATTATAAAATTTCTGTGTATCAAATAAAAACGTTTATTTATTAAATTTTTTAAAGACCCAATCCCAAAAGTAACAAATACGAGAAATATGATAATTATCTCTCAATTTGTCGCCAAATGGATGAAAAAGTGGCAACCTTTTTGTTCTCTTTCTCTAATTATCACCTTCCATTCTTCAATTAAATACTAATAAATTAATTAACATATTTTCAAACATTGAAGCAAAAATTCGGGGAGAAGAAGTGTTACAGGGATAGGCTCTCAAAAGTTAGAAACAACGATTTTAAGAGAATTGAAAAAGACAAACTTTAAAAGAGAAAGATGATAATTCTAAAAAGAAGGAAATTAATAATTTTGCAACAAGGATTTTTATTAATAAATTTCCAATGAAGGGTACAAATAATCTCTTTGCTAATTAAATATTTTTTTGTAAATCAAGTTGATGGTAAGGTAAAAAAATGATGAATAACAAATATTCCGAGTAGTTAAAAAGTTTGTATCAACTAGCTAAGTTTCCCTACAAAGAGAAAGAAGATCTGTGAGATAAATGAGAAAACATTTAAAAAATTATTTTTTTGATGTAGGTTTATCAAATATTAGATTTATTGGTTTCTATGATAGTAAGAGATATTTTTAAAATTAAGATAAGAAAATAGTGATTGGGAAAAGGAATTAGGTCTGTTTATTATAATTGACTTTTAAAGAAAATTTTATAAAATATAAAAATATGAAATTAATAGTTTAAATTTAAAAAGGAGGAGAAATGGCAAATTTATTTGAAGAAGTAAAAAATTTAATAGTGGAGAAACTTCATGTGCCGCCAGAAAAAATAACCGAAGAAGCCCATTTTATAAATGATTTGGGTGCCGATTCATTGGATATTACCACTTTACTAATGGAAGTGAACGAAAAATACGGAATAGATATTCCGGATGAAGAAGCTCAAAAACTTGATACTGTTGGGAAATTAGTCAATTATTTAAAAGAAAAATTAGGTAAGGAATAATCAGTGATAAGAAGGGTTGTTGTTACTGGTTTAGGTGTTGTCTCCTGTTTGGGATTATCAGTTGAAGAATTTTTTAATAATTTATTAGCAGGAAAAAGTGGAGTTAGTAGAATAACCCGTTTTGATCCTTCTAATTTAGAAGTCCAATTTGCTGGTGAGATAAAGAATTTCCCTTTTACTGACAGATTTGATATTAAACTGGCAAGAAGAACTGACCGTTTTACTCAGTATGCTTTGTGGGCTTCTTTATCAGCGGTGGAAGATGCTGGAATCGATTTAAATAAAATTGATAAAAACCGAGCAGGTGTGATTATTGGTTCGGGAATGGGTGGGATTGAAACTTGGGAAATTGAGCACATTAAATTTTTGCAAGGTGGTCCTAAGAAGGTTTCGCCATTACTGGTACCGATGATGATCCCGGATATGGCAAGTGGTCAAGTATCAATTTATTTTGGCTTAAAAGGACCAAATTTCTGTGTTACTTCGGCTTGTGCTAGTGGTGCTCACGCAATTGGTGAAGCCTTCCGGTTAATAAAATCAGGCGATGCCGATTTGATCATCACCGGTGGCAGTGAGGCTCCGATTACTGGTTATTGCATAAGTAGTTTTGCTAATATGGGAGCATTATCTAAGAGAAATGATGAGCCGGAAAAAGCATCAAGACCTTTTGATAAGGATAGAAACGGATTTGTTCTTGGCGAAGGTTGTGGTGTTGTAATATTAGAAGAATTGGGTAGCGCTTTAAAAAGGAACGCGAAAATCTATTGTGAAATTTGCGGTTATGGTGCTTCGGCTGATGCCTTTCATATTACTGCGCCTGATGAGACTGGCGAAGGTGCTTATTGGGCAATGGCCAATGCCTTAAAAGAAGCCAATCTTTCACCAAACGATATTGACTATATTAATGCCCACGGAACTTCCACCAAGTTAAATGATAAAGTGGAGGTGATGGCAATAAAACGACTTTTTGGCAAACATGCCTATAAACTATTAGTAAACTCAACAAAATCAATGATCGGTCATTTATTAGGCGGTGCCGGCGCAATCGAATTTGTTGTTACTTGCCTTTCAGTCTATCACAATAAAGTCCATCCAACAATTAACTTAGATAATCCAGATGAAGGAATGGATTTAGACTTTGTTAGATTTAAAATGCGTGAAAAAGAAATCTTTGGTGCGATGAATAACTCTTTCGGTTTTGGCGGTCATAATGCCTGTTTAGTAGTGAAAAAATTTGTTGGAGGATAAAATGTTTAATATAATTGTCTGTGTAAAACAAGTGCCATCAACGGAGACAAAATTTAAGATTGATACTCAAACTTCTTTGGTAGATTTAAAAGAAATTGAATGGGTAATAAATCCCTATGATGAATATGCCTTAGAAGAAGCATTAAGAATAAAAGAGAAGTACGGTGGGAAAGTAATAGCAATTTCGGTAGGCGAAGGAAGGGTAAAGACCGCTTTAAAGACTGCTTTGGCAATGGGTGTTGATGAAGTATTCCATATAAAAGATGAAGATAGATTATTAGATTCCCAAACCAGTGCCTATTTAACTTACCAATTTATTAACAAAAAGAATATTAATTTTGATTTAATTCTCTGCGGAATAAAAGGGATTGATTATGACCAAGGGGTTTTTCCCATTAGTTTGGCAACTTTATTGAAAATTCCTTTTGTAACTACGGCGACAAAGATTGAACTTGATAGCGAAAATAAAAAAGTTAAAGTTTCATCAGAATTGGAAAATGGAACAGAAATTTTAGAGACTTCTTTGCCCTGCCTAATTACCTGTCAGAAAGGATTAAATGAGCCGAGATATCCAAGTCTAAGATTAATGATGCAAGCAAGTAAGAAACCAATACCAACACTTGAAGCAAAGGAATTTCCTGACCTACCAAAATTTAATTTTCAGATTAATCGAATGTTCTTACCACCAGCAAGAAAAGCGGGAAAAATTTTGGAAGGCGAACCACAGGAAATAGTGAAAGAACTTGTTCGTCTCCTTTGCGAAGAAGCAAAAGTTCTATAATTTTCTATGTTAAAAATCGGTATTGGTGGCAATCTTGGTAGTGGGAAGTCTACGGTTGCCAAATTTTTTTCTACCCTCTACGATGGTGAAATAATCGATGCTGATGAGATTACCCATCGACTATTAAAAAAGAAAGAAATAATCAAAGAAATAAAAAAACTTTTTCCCGAAGTAGTTAAGAAAAATAAAATTTTGAAAGATAAATTAGCCAATTTAGTTTTTAACAATAAAGATAATTATAAAAGATATTACAATTTGATAATGCCCAAGATTTTAGAAGAGATTGATAGGGAAATTAAAAAAAAGAATGGTAAATTTTTAATTATTGATGCGCCATTATTATTCGAAACAGGATTATATAAAAAAATGGATTACAATATTTTAGTAACTGCGCCCAAATCTTTAAAAATTGCCCGAATGCTTAAAAAAGGATTTAAAAAAGAGGATATTTTAGCACGGTTAAAATTCCAGATGCCAGAAAGAGAATCAAAAAAGAAAGCCGATTTTGTAATTTATAATAACCAGGATAAAAAGAGATTAAAAGAAAAAATAATAAAAATTTGGGGAAAAATATGGAAATAAGTAAATTAGCAATTAAAGATTTAAAATTAAAAGATAATTTACTAAACTTTTCAACTCCTCGACTTTTGGAACTAAAAGAGATTGAAAATTTAGCAAAGGATATCAGTAAAAATATTTGTAAAAAGATTATTGGTAAGGAATTAGTATTAAAAGAGAGTAAAAAAGATGCCAATTGTGTCTCTTATAATTTAAATAAAAATTATGAACTCCATTTTATTTTTGATATTAACGAAACAAGGATTACCTTTGTTGGTAAAAAACAGGAAGAGGCAAAGAAATTATTTCGGTTACTAAGAGAACAAAGAATTGTTTTACCCAATCTTTACGAAGTACTCAACAAAATAAAAGGCAATCTTTCGGAAATTATTGCTTCTCTTTTATGGCAGATTGGTGCGATAAAAGTGAGTATGGGTGATTTAAGACCTTATTTCAAGATTGATGAAAGAAAAAATCGTAGTCCAATATATATTGACCTTAAAGGACTGCCAAATTATCCGGCGGTCTGTAATTTTATCATCAGCACTTCGGCATTAATTTTATCAACACTCCAATTTGATTTTATCTGTGGTATTGAAGCTGGAAGTATTGCCTTGGCATCTTTAATTGCCCAATATCTTTCTAAACCAATGTTTTTTGCCCGTCGAGAGAAAAGATATCCGGAAGCGCCAATTTTGGAAGGGATAAAATTACCGGAACTTTATAAGAAAAGAGTATTACTTATTGATGATACAATCGTGAAAGGTTGGACAAAAATAAGAATTATAAATTTTATTCGTGAGGCCGGTGGAATTTGTGATAGTTGTTTTGTTTTATTAGATAGAGAACAAGGTGGTGAAGAAGAATTAAAGAAAATTGGTGTCAAACTCTACTCGTTAACCAGTTTATCTGCTCTCTTTTCTAAAAATATTCCTAAAGAAATCACTTTTATCACTGATGAAGAAGAGAGAGAAATAGAAAAATACTTAAAAAATCCGGAAGGCTGGCATAAAGAAAAAGGTTTTATTTATTACCATTTAACACCTAAATAAAAATTATTTAAAAAGAATAATTTCAATCTTGTTTATTCTATTAAAAACTTCTTTTTGAAAAGAAGGATAGACTTTAAGATTTTTATTTAAGGCTACTTTCTTTTTTATCTCTTCCTCTAAAATTTTTGTTTGTTCTAATAAATAATTCTCTTTTTTGGTAAAGAAATTTATTATTATTTCCTTTGGCAAATCCTGCTTAATAATATTACAAATCTCTTCGATTATCTCTTTCCCATTTTCTTCTATTTCCCCAGTTTCCGGTTTAAAAATTCTTTCCGGGTTTATTATAATAACTTTTTTATCCTTTTCTTGATAAATTAGCCCATCAAAAGAGAAGGGAGGAGTTAAAATTTTTGTCTCATTGCCTAAAAAATCATAAGCAGTAAAAATTGCGTAATAAATTTCATCAACATTTAAATAATTGCCATCTTCTTTTTTCAAATCCCAATAAATTGCTTTGGGAACCTCTCCTTTATTATTTATTTTCTTAATAATTTCACCCTTTTGGGAATAAATTACTAGTTCCCAATTTTTAACCCCTTTTTCAAATTCCGGCAAAAAGATGATTAAATTCTCTTTTAAAAGTTTCTCTTTTAATGGTATCCGGAGATAAGGGAAACTTAAAAAAGGATAAGATAAAAAGATTGAATCGGTATACTTCATTACTTCTTTATTAAGTTCTATATCTTTTAAGGAAAATTTTTCATTCAAAAGATAAAAAGGGTTAATTTGAGGTATTTTTAAAATTTTCATTTCATTAATAATCATTCTTTTTTCTCCTTTAATAATCTCTTCACCAATCTCGTAAGATTCTTTTTTAAACTTTAAACTATCAATCTGAAAGACAAGAAAAAATATAATAAAAAAATTCATGATAATTCGAATCTAAATTTAATAATTCCCCATTGCTTCTCTTTTTTGGTATTCTCTTCCAATGGAGCAAAAATCCAGTCTTTTATTGCCTCCATAACGATTTTATCCAATTGGGGATAACCACTAGTTTCAATAATTTCAATATTATCTTCTACCTTTCCATCGGGAGTTACCCAGATTTTCAAAATTACATAACCACCAATTCCCTTTTCTATTGCCCAACTTGGATATTTTGGTAAAAACTTTTTTAAAATCTTTCTTTCTGATATCGGACCAGCAATTGCAATTTCGGTTGCTTTCTTTTCTTTCGTTGGTATTCTCAATTCTTCACTCGGTTTTTCTTGCCATTCAATCTTTTTTTCTTTCTTTAAAGTTTTTGTTTCTAAATTTATCGGTCCCTTTTCTTCCTGATAAACCCCAAAACTAACTCCACTGCTTTTTTCTCTACTAACCAATTTTATTGGTTCTTCTTTTAAAATCTCTTCAATTGTCTTCGTCACTTTTCTATCGGTGTTAATTTTAATCACATCCATTCCTTCTTCTTTTCCGAAAGAAAAATAATTTAAATCTATTCTTCCCTGACTTATTTCTATCTTTTTTGTTAAATTAACGGGCGAGATTTCTGTTTCTTCTCCTTCAAATTTTTTGACCTTTTGATTCCTTTCAAAATTATCTTGAGTACTTTTTGTTGGTTTTATTATTTTGGCAATTTCCGGCCGATAAGATTGATCAATAAAAGTTATTTCCCTTAGATCTTCGTAGATAATTTCTTTTTCTTTTAATTGACTAAAAAGAAAGAGCAAGAAGAAATGGATAATTACTGAGAAAAGAATAGCAATATCAATTGTTTTAATTTTATTCATTTCTCTCCCTTTTCTTTGTACTACAAGCAATCCTTTTTGCTCCTGCTTCTTTGGCAATCGCAATAAGAGAAATAACTTCTCCGTAATTTACATCTTTATCCGCCCGAATTACTACTAGTCGATAAGGATCTTCTTTTAGCTCATCTTCAATCTCTTCTTTTAAAATATCTAAAGATATTGGGATATCATTTAAATATAATTTTTTCTCTTTGGTTAAAGAAATGACGATTTCGTTTTCTACTTTTCTTTCCGCAGTATTTGCTTGGGGCACATCAACCGGTGTTTTGGAATAACTGATTACCATCGGAGCGACCATAATCATCATTATTACCATTAATAAGCCAACACAGGCAACCGGTAAAACATTGATATTTGTTATTTTCATTTTTTTCTTATTAAGGTTAATTCTTTAGCCCCACTTTCTTTACAAATATCAAGAATTTTTATTATTTTTTCATATCTTACTTCTGTATCAGCACCGATCAATACCTTTTTTTCCAAACTCCTTGATAACAATTGCGGCAAAAGATTTTTTAGAACAGTTAAATCTACTTTCTTTTCATTTAA
Source organism: candidate division WOR-3 bacterium (assembly GCA_039801725.1). NCBI lineage: Bacteria > Pseudomonadati > Caldifarciminota > Caldifarciminota bacterium. The sequence continues at coordinate 43,383 of JBDRVE010000009.1, forward strand.
AATTATTTCCTCATTTTTTGTTAAATAGATATTTATTTTTAACTCCTTTTCTAATGAGCCACCTTCACTTCTGGCTAATTTTGCTTGGGAAACAAAAATGCCTGATTCAAAGAAATAGGGAAGAGCAACAATGAAGCCGATAACTAATGTTAAAGCAATATCAACCAAGGAAGTTATATTTAATTCTGCTAAATTACCTTTTCTTTTTAACAATCTTTTTCTTAACATCTAAAATTTCCAAAATGTTTCTACTTCTTTTTCTTCTTTTATTTTTTCTTTTTTATTACGGATGGGATCTAATAAAACCAAAAATTTTTGGGAAAGGCTTTCTAATTCTTCGCTTAAATCATTTGCCTTCTTAGAGAAATAATTATAAAAGAAAAGAGCAGGAATTCCAATTAATAAGCCAAAAGCAGTAGTTAATAAGGCTTCTGCGATTCCTTTTGATACCACCACCGGTCCACCGGAGCCGGTAATCGCAATGTTATGGAATGCTTTAATAAGACCAATAACAGTGCCTAAAAGACCTAACAAAGTAGCACCATTGGCAATTGTGCCAATTCCGCCGAGATAGTTTTCGTATTTAACCTTTTCTTCAATTATTTGCCCAATAAAAAGTTCTTTTAATTCTTCGCTTTTTAAATGAAGATTTTCTAAACCAAGAAGAAGAAGTCGGCCTAAAGGATTTTTCAAATTTAAGGCATATTCTTTGGCTCCTTCTACATCGCCTTTTTTCAAATAATTAGCAAATTTCTCAAAAGTTTCTTTGCCTTTAAATTTATTCCGATAGAAATAGATTAGCCGCTCAATAATTAAAGCCAGCACAATGATTGAGAGTAAAAGTAATAAAATCATTACAAAACTACTTTTAAATATTTGATATAAACTCTGACCTAAAATCATTTTTCCTCCTTTTTTTCACCAATTTTCTTTAATGTTAATTCTAAATTTTTCTCTGCCATTTCTTTAAAATCGGAATCGGGAAAAGAGTCAATCACAATTTGAAAATTTTCTTTTGCCTTTTCGTAATCTTTTAAGTTGTAATAAGTAATTGCCAAATTAAAATAGGCACCGGCTCTTTGAGAGTGGTTAGGAAAATATTTGATAAATCGTTCATAACTATTTTTTGCATTTTCCCAATCTTTTTGGTTGCTATAAATCTCAGCAATTAGTAATTGGGCATCGCCACCGATTTCGGTATCAATCATTTCAGTAGCAATTGGTTGTAAAATTTTTAATGCTTTGTCATAATCTTTTTTGTTAATCAATTCTTTTGCTTTTTCCATAAGAAGTTGAGAAGAGAGTTCGGAAGAAGGAAATTTTTTTAAAAATTCTTTTTGGTAATTGGTATCTTCTAAAGAAGCATAATAATAAGCAAGTTCTAAAGATTTTTTAACACCGCTGGCTTGAATATCGTTAGGAAAAAGGTTGAGAAATTTTTCAAAAGCGAAAATAGCCTTTTTGTAGTCTTTCTGGATTAGATAAGTTTGACCAATTGCTGCCTGAGCAAAAGAAAGAAAAGAAGAATTGGGATAGCGGGTAATAAGATATTGAAAAGAACCAATGGCATCATCATATCTTTTGGCTTTGAAATATAAATCACCGATACGGAAACAGGCTTCATCAGCTTTTTCATAATCAGGGTAATTTTCTAACAATTTTTTATAATACTCTAAAGCTTCTCCATAGTATTTTAATTTTTCACAGGCGATGCCTGCATAAAAATAGGCTTTCGCGATAAAATCTTTATAAGAAGGAAAGTTAAAATTCTGAACGATAAAATCAAAGTAGTTAATTGCCTTTTCATATTCTCCTTGATTAAACGAAGAATATCCCAATCCCAAAAGAGCATTAAGAGTAAAAATGGTATCGCTTAAATCAATTTGATACACACTATTGAAGCATTCTTCCGCTTCTTTATATCTTCCTAAATGAAGGGCGCAATATCCTTTTCCTAATTTTCCTTTTGGGTTTTTTACTTTCTCATAATAATATTCTGCCTCTTCAAATCTTTGTAAAGAATATAAATTTTCTGCTAAAAGATAATAAACCTCTTGATTATTGATAATACTTTCTTCTTTTAGAAATTTTTCACAGATACTAATTCCTCTTTTTTCGTTTCTGGTTAATAGAGATAATTGTAATAAGATTAAGGTGCTTGCTTCCTTTAAGTTTTTATCTGTGCTTTTTAGTAAAATATCTTCTAAAGATTTGAAGGCATTTTCGTAATCTTTAAATTGGTAATACAGAAGGGCAAGGAAATAATTTTGTAGTTCATCAAAGATACGGATATTGCTTTGTTTTGAGATCTGTAAAGATGAGAGGATAGCATTTATTGTATCTTTTTTGGCTAAGTATAAAAAGGGTATTTCTAACTGGGCATAAAGAGAAGCCTTTTCTTTGGGAAAATTATAAAGGGCTTTCCTTAAATAATATAACGCGTTATCATAATCTTTTAAAAGAAAATAGGTAATGCCCAAATAATAACAACTATTAGCCGCAAGAGAAGAAATATTGCTTTTAGTTAAACCTTTTAGATTTTCAATTACCTTTAAATAATCATTAAGATAAAAAGAAGAGACACCTAAAAAATAATGGGCAAAATCCTTTAAAGGAGAATTGGGATAGTTTTCTAAGAAATAACTAAATTTTGCTTGAGCACCAAGGAAGTCATTATCAAAAAATAAAATTTCTCCCCAAAGAAAATGGCAATAACTGGTTAATAATAAATTAGGGTTATTTTCGATAATTGATTTCAAGATATTAACTGCTGAAATTGTCTTTTCTTCTTTTGCCAATATTTTTGCTAAAAAGAGTTTCGCTTCTAATAGTGACAAATCTTTTAAAATATTAAGGGCCTCTTTATCTTCACCTTTTAAATAATGGACAACTGCCTTTAATAGCAAGATTCTTTCATCTTTTTGGTAATTTTCGTATTCCATTAATTTTTTTAATTCCTCTTCACCCTTTTTAAAATCACCTTTCATAATTGAGCTCAATAAAAGGGCATAAGTGGCTTCCGGTTTTAAATAATTCTTACTATTTTTAATTATTTTAGAAAATATTTTTTCTGCTTTTTTATAATCTTTTAATCCTAAATAAGAAAGAGCAATTATGAAATCAATTTCCCATTCAAAACCTTCCTTTTTTAAACTTTCGGGAATTTCCTTTTTAAGTTTTTCTCCTTCTTTAATTATTAATTGATAATTTCCTTCTTTTAAATATTTCATAATTTCGTTATATTTGTTAATAAAATCTTCTGCTTCTGTTAAGAAAAAGAGTTGAAAGAAAATTAAGAAGTTCATTTTATTTTAACCTCGCCTTTTGGACCGGTAGTTTTTATTATTGTTAAAAATCCGGTATTATGTAAGGATATTTTTTCATCAATATCAATTAAAGTAATTTCATAATAATATTTTCCATCAGCCACTGGTCGACCAATATCATCTAATCCATCCCAAAAGAGTTTTGTTGGCATTTCGTCAAATCCTTGATAGGTTTTGACAATTTCGCCAAGTTCACTTCTAATTAAAAATTGCCATCTTTTTATTCTCTTTTTAGTATTATATTTAATATTAATTGTTAAAAGGTTCTCTTTACTTTCCAATTTTGGTGAGAAATATTTAGGGAAGGCATTTGCCCAAACTCGGAAGCCACCAAATCTAAAAGATAACCCGATTTTATGAGTTGGTGAAAGAAGATAGTTAGAACGATAATGAAGTAAAATAGCATAATCAATATCAAAAGATAATCTTTTGCCAACATTTTTTAAACCAATGCCAAGACTTAATTCATTTTTATCTAAACCGATTCTTTGAATAAATCTCTTTTCCATAATTTCAAATTCAATACCAAATTTCGGTTCAAGATAATCGTAATCAAAATCTTTTAAAATATCTTCCAAGAGATTTATATCCAAAAGAATTTTTACCCTTTCTTTATAAAATCTTAATGCTTGACCAATTTTGAATATTCTTTTATAAGTTTCTTTTTCGGAATAGAGATTGAAGTTTGGTGGTACAAGATTAGTAAGAGAAATTCCTAATGTATATGGATAAAAATAAGAAAAATAGAAAGATATATCAAAACCTATTCCGACATCGCTATAGATAAAAATATTTTTAGTATTTATCTTCAAATTTCCACCAATTCCCAAAAAAGAGAAGAGGGGATAACTTAAAGATAATATATAAGAATTTTCTGTAAAAAATATCTTTTTTGATATCTCATTATTTATATTTCTTGATTCAATTCCAAAAGAGTTAAGGGAGAAAAAGGTGATGGCGTAAGTACCATATTTGGCTGTTGGTAGGGTATAATTTAGATATTCTAAATTGGCACCGTAAAGTTGGGAATGGGCAAGTTTTGTTTCCATTTCATTCAAAAAGGAAAGTCCTGCTGGATTAAAATAACCTGCTTCACCATCGTCAGCAAGTCCAACAAATGCCTTTCCTAATGCCAAAGAACGAGGAGATAGACCATAATCGTAAATTACTCCGGGAAAATAATTGAAAAGAAATAGAAAAATAATTACCATACTACCAAAATCCGATAAGTATTATCAAATATTTTTTTGGTATGACTGATACCAGTTATTCTTATATTATATAATCCATTAGGAACCTTTTTGTTATTCTTATCTTTACAATTCCAGATAAAATAATTTACACCAGATTGAGCACCCATCTCATCTCTTCTTATTTTCTTCTCTAAAATAATATTACCAAAGGGGTCGTAAATAAAGAGATTAATATCACAGGCTTTTGGTAAATAATACATTAAAATTATAGAATCAGTTTCAATACCTGTTGGATTTGGAAAACCAATAATTCTTCCTTTAAAAATTGTGGTATCTTTTGCTTCAATATAAATTCCAATTTTTTCTTCTTTCTCATCAGATTTTATTAAAATGGTATCAACTTCATTAAAATTAGGATATTGGCAGAGAAATTTTACTCTTGATACACCAAACTCATCGGTATAATCCAAAGTATCAGAAACTTGCCCATTCCCTTTGATTACTTTATAAATTACTTTGTGGAAAGGAATTGGTTTTTGATTGGTATCAAGGCAAATAACTTCTATTTCACCTTCTTTTCCGGCAAGTAAGGTATCAGGTTTAAAGATTTCAAAAAATTTAGTTTTAGATAAAATATTCAATTTTGAACGATAGGTTTCTTTATATTTTCCTTTTGCCCAAATTGTCTGGTTTTCACCAGTAGAATCAAAAGAACATAAGAAACTGCCACTGTCATTAATGGCAATAAAATCAGGTGAATAAGAAAAAGAATAATCGGAAAATAGTTTTATTGTCTCACCTTCGCAGTTTGTTGGGTTATAAAAAGTATCACAGATATAAACTTTAACTAAAAATGGTTCTTTTACATATTGAGGATTTGGTAAATTTCTCTTTCCGGGTTTTAAAAAAGTTAAGGTAGTAGTATCACCTTTTCTAATCTCTTCACCAGGTAAAATTAATAAAATTTTATTATAAACATTTGGTAAAACAATAATCTCGGTGGAATCAGTTGTTAAATTACCTGTTTTTGATAAAACATAAATCTTTTTCTTCTCAGCAGTTTTTAGATTACAATTAAATACTAAACTTTCGTTTGCTAAAAAGGGAGTTTCTGCTGGTAAAGAAGCAAAACTATCAGTACTTTTAAAATAAACCGTTTCTCCGGTTGTATTTGTTGGATTAAACCAATTATCAGTAATATATACCCGAAAAGAGAAATTCTCTCCTGCCTTTATGGAAAACGGAAAAGAAGAGATTTTGCCAAAAGAGGAACCAGCAGCCAATGTTTCAGCCGGTGATAAAATTATTAATTTTTTTGGATAATTTGGATAAAATTCAATCGTTTGTGTTCTTCCCATTATTTCCGGTCTGCTTGGCACATAGGCAATCAAACTTAAAGTTTCGGCAAGTGTGACAACTACCTTTTGTGTCGCAACTCCCCTTTGAAAATATACCTGATTTGGATATATAAAAACAGAGCGATAACGACCATCTTTCGTAGTTGCTAAATTGGCAATATCATTAAAATACCAACAAGTATCTCCATTACTTTCAAATGCGACAATCTTTACTAAAAAAGTATCACCAGCAATCTGTTCTTCAGGATATTCAACAAATTCAAAATAACTTAACTGCTGAAAAATCAATAAGATAAATAAATAGTTCATAATTCTCTAATAAAATTTACGGCATCCCATTTTTAATACTTAAACATTTTTTATACCAAATTAAATCTTAATTGCTGAATAAGGGCAGGCTTCATAGCAACAAAAACAAGAAATACATAAAGATTTATTATATTTTATTTTTTTATCTTCTAATTTTAAAGCCTTATTTGGGCAAATTTTTACACACTCCAAGCATAATTTACATAGATCTTTATCAATTTTAATTCGTTGATACCTGAATGGGTGATAGATAATTTTAATTAAATTCTTGCCTAAAATATTATTTAAGATATAATAAATCCTTTGGCTTGGTATTTTAAAGTCTTTTACCTTATTATAATTACCTTCAATAACCAAATCATTCTCATTAAATAAATTCTTTCTTTTGGCGATATTAATATAAGGGATAGATAAAGGATTTTTGTCTAATAGATAACCGATAATCGCCCATTCCAATAGATAACCATTATCACCTGCTACTAAAATATTTAACTCTCTTAAATTACCCTGACTTGGTCCATTTCCTTCCATTGCCAAAATTCCGTCAACGATTGTTAAATCGGGTTTTCTTATTTCATATATATCTATTAAGGCTTCAGAAAAATCAATGGGTGAAGGATATTGATAATGGATTTGTGATTTCTGATTACCAACAATAATTCCAAACATATTCTTAATCGCCAGAGTAAAAATTGTTAAGATGTGGGTTTTTAATTTGGGAACAGAAATTAAAATATCACAATCCAAAATATCCGCAGAAATAGATAATTCACCAATCCTTGTTTTTATTTTCTTGTAATTCTTACTAATATCCGTATAAAAACCAAAAGAAACTTCTTTTATTTGAGTAATATTACCAATCCTTTCAACGGCATCGCTACTTAATAAACTGGGATTATCGCCAACTTTAATAATCGCTCCTTTATCTAATAAATATTGACAGATTGATTTAACAATCGTTGGATGGGTAGTAACTCCTTTTTCTGGCG
>JBDRVE010000010.1:0-7497 GCA_039801725.1 candidate division WOR-3 bacterium
AGTATATCTTTGACAGTAATCAATCCTTTTAATCGGTTATCTTTATCTACTAAAAGTAATTTTTCTACTTTCTTCTTTCTTAAAATATTTATCGCTTCTTCTAAACTGATATTCTCATCAGCAGTAACTAAATTATCTTTGGTCATTAATTTGCTTACTGGTTGGTTTAAATTTTTCTCAAAAATTATATCTCTTTTAGTGATAATCCCTTTTAACTTTCCTTCTCCATCTACCACCGGAATACCAGAGATTGAATGTTTTTCCATTAATTCTTTTGCCTCTTTAATTAATTGATTGGGAGTAATAGTTATTGGGTTATAGATTTTTACACTTTCTGCCCTTTTCACTTTTATAACTTCTTGTTTCTGTTCTTCAATAGAAAGGTTTTTGTGGATAACACCGATACCGCCAGCAATTGCTAAAGCAATCGCCATTTCTGCCTCAGTAGTTGTATCCATTGCGGCACTTACTAAAGGAATATTTAAATTAATTCCTTTAGAGAATTTGGTACTAACATCAACATCTTTCGGCAAAACTTCTGATTTCTGGGGAATTAAAAGAATATCGTCAAAAGTAAGTCCTTCTAAAAAATTATTTTTCATTCAAAATAGAAATTTATTTCGGGTGGATTCAAAACTGAATGGAGAACTGAACAATATTTTTCTTTAGAAAGTAAAAAAGCCTCTTCTAATGATTTTCTATTAACTTCCTCATTAACTTTGAATTTAATATCAATTTTAACAAATCTTTTAGGATGTTCTTGTGCCCGTTCGCCAGTAATCTCAATACTAAAATCCTTCAAATCTTCTCTTTTCTTCTTTAATATTGAGACAATATCCATTGCCATACAACCAGCAATAGAAGCCATAAAAAGGTGAATCGGTTTAAAACCAGCACCCTCTCCTCCACCTTCTTTACTGGAATCAAGCAAAACTTGGTGATTTTCTTTGTCGGTTAATAAAAATTTTAGACCATTAATCCATTTTAAAGAAACTTCTTCCATCTTATTCTAACAACTCACTAATTTTTGATTCTAATTTCTTTACTCCTTCTTCCGAAAAACCAACTTCTTTATAATAGATTTTACCATTTTTATCTAATAATACCAAAGTGGGAATTGCTTGAATTTGATAATATTTAGCAATTTCGTTGTTACCAATTAAGATTGGATATTTGATATTCATCTCATCCCGCATATTAATTAATAGTTCTTTTTCATCCAAACCAATACCGAAAATAATAAAATTTCTATCTCCAAATTTTTCGTATAGATTTATCAAATGAGGAATTGCTGCCCGACAAGGTGGACACCAAGTTGCCCAGAAATCTAAAAGGATTACTTTTCCTTGATGGTTTTTTAGGTTAACCTGCTCACCATTAAGATTCTCTAATTGAAAATCTAATGGCTGCCTAACTCTCTTTCCGCCACAATAAAATAAGAAAGTGATTAATAAAAAAACTGTTAAATATCTCATTCTTCCTCCAAAAGTTTATTTAATTTTTCTACTAACATTGATTTAGGAACTGCTCCAACAACTTTGTCAACTACTTTTCCTTTCTTTATAAAAAGAAAAGTTGGAATACTCATTATCATATATTTCTCTGCCAATTCGTTTTCTTCATCAACATTTACTTTGCCGATTTTAACTTTTTTATCGTATTCCTTTGCTAACTCTTCAACAATCGGTAGCATCATTTTACAAGGCATACACCATTCTGCCCAAAAATCAATTAATACTGGAATTTCACTATTTAAGACTTCTTTTTCAAAATTCTTTTTAGTAATTATTAACATAATAGAAAAAATAACTAAATTTTTATTAAAATCAATATTTATTTAGTTTTTCCTAATGAACTTTTGGCATAAAAGAGCAAGGCTTTCGTATCGCTATTTTCGCGATATTCTGGATATTTTTTTAAAGCCAATTCTAAAATTTCAATTGCCTTTTTATAGTTATTTATCTGAATATAACATCTACCGGCTGATTGTAAAGCTTTTGGAGCGAACAAGGATTTTGGATATTTTTTATAAACCTCCTCATAAGTAGATGCCGCCTTCTTAAATTCATTCATTTCTTCATAACAGTTTGCTATTCCCATTAATGCTCCTGGTGATAAAACTGGATTATTTTTATTTTTGGCATAAAATTTTTCAAAGGCTCTTTGGGCTTCCACAAATCTCTGGGTTTGGTAATAAATTCTTCCTAAATAAAAGTAGGCTTTTATTCCTAATGGTGTATTACCAAACAATCTTGTCAACTCTAAAAACTGGGCTTCGGCTTGGGAAATATTACCAATAGAATATAAACCTAATGCCTGGGTAAAACGAAGTTGTGCTTCTGGATGGGTTTTTGGTTTGCCAGTTACTGAGAGGATAATAATAACAATAATGGCAATGATTGAGCCGACAATTATAAAAAAGTTTCTTTTATTTTGGTAATAATAACTAACAATTTTTGTAAAAATATTTTGTAATATATCTTCTTTAATTTTCATAATTTTATTTTTAGTTTGCCCCTGGTGAGATTCGAACTCACGGCCTACAGTTTAGGAAACTGTCGCTCTATCCAACTGAGCTACAGGGGCATTACTTAATTTTAAAAAAAATTTTGTAATAAATCAAATAACGGAGAGGGTGGGATTCGAACCCACGGTCCATCCTTTTAGGGATGGACTTCCGCTTAGCAAGCGGACGCCTTAGACCAATCTCGGCCACCTCTCCACGGAGGGTGAGGGACTCGAACCCCCATGTCGCTTTTCGCGACGGCGGATTTCAAGTCCGCTGCCTTACCATATTAGGCTAACCCTCCATAAACAATTTATATAATTATGACAAGAAAATTCCTTTATGTCAATTAATTTGATTTTTAAATTAAATTCTTATATAATTTTTTATGGAATTTGAAGTCTCTTATGGCAAAATAAAAGAGAAGATTGAAATTCCTGATAATATTAAGGTTGATGTTCTATCACCAATAAATCCACAAAAAGAAGATTTAAATCTGATAGTCCCAAAACTAAAAAAGGAATGTGAGAAATTCTTCTCTTCAGGAAAAAGTTTTTTGGTAATTGTTAATGATTATACCCGACCTACTCCTACTTCGCAAATCCTTTCTTTAATTGAAGAGTATTTCTTAAATAAGGAAGTTTATTTTTTGGTTGCTTTAGGTTCTCATCGGAAACCTGACGAAAAAGAAAATTTCCAAATCTTTGGAGATTATTATGGAAAATATAAAGAAAGAATTTTTTACCATAATTGTAAGGAAAAAGAAGATTTAGTCTATTTGGGCAAAACTCATTTTAATACACCAATTTATTTAAATAAGTTAATAACAAAGGTTGATAAGATTGTTGCTATAAATTCAATAGAGCCCCATTACTTTGCTGGTTATACTGGTGGCAGAAAAACTTTTTTGCCTGGAATTGCTGGTTACGAAACAATTAGTGCCAATCATTTTCTCTCTTTAAATAAAGAAGCAACTTTGTTAGCATTGAAAAATAATCCGGTATCCTCTGATATGGAAGAAGTCGCCAAAGCAGTAGAAAAACCAATATTTTCTATCCAAGTAATTGTTGACCAAAATAAAGAAATTTATAGCCTTACCTTTGGTGACCTCTTCTCTTCTTTTGAAGAAGGAGTTAAATTAGCCGAAAAGGTTTTTTGTATTCCGATAAAAGAGAAATATGATATTGTAATTGCCCTTATCCAACCACCTTATGATGTCAATTTTTATCAGGCACAAAAGGGATTAGAAAATGCGAAAATGGCTCTAAAAGAAAAGGGAATAATTATTTTGGCTTCTACTTGTGAAAAAGGGATTGGTGAAGAAGAGTTTATAAATATTATGAAGATTGCTAATTCACCAGAAGAAGTGATTGAGAAAATAAAGAAGAATTTTGTTTTGGGCTATCACAAATCAGCAAAAATGGCAGAACTATTAACTTGGGCAGAAATTTATACCGTCGTCGGTATTCCTAACGAAGTGGTTGAATCAATCTTTATGAAACCTTTTAAAACAATAAATGATGCCCTATCTTATGTAATGAAAAATAATAATATAAGAAATATCTTAATCCTGCCTGATGCCAGTTTGATGTTGCCAACTTTAACCAAATAATAATCGGTTAATCTCTTTTAAATATCTTTTTTTAATTTCGGCAAAAAGACTTTCTAAATCTAATTTAATTTCCTCTCTTTCTTTTTTTATAATTATACCATCTTTTATCTCTTCACTTTTTGTTATCTTAATATTTAGTGGATTGAGAAAGGAACTTAATAAAGAGAAATCATTATTGGAAACGATAATCTCGGAAGCAGGCTCACTTTTAATTTTTTCTTTTAGGAATTCTAAATACCGCTTATCTCTTTTTATCTCCTCTCTTAAATTAGAGAAAAGGTCATCGATAATTTTCCATTTTTGCGTTAATATTTTGATACTCTCTTCTTTTTTTAACTTGGCAAGTTCTCTTTTCTTTAATTCTTCAAGATGTTTCTCTAAAAATTGTTCGGTCTCCTTTTTTAATTTCTTAATTTCCTCTTCGGTTTTTTTCTCAATATTTTTAACTTCTTCTTCGGCTTCTTGTAAAATTCTTTTCTTTTCTTCTTCGGCTTCTTTTAAGATTTTTTCTTTTAGTTTGGTTAAATCAATCACACTTTCACTCCCATTTGTAAGAAGATTGTTGCTAAAAGTCCTAATACGGCATAGGTCTCAACTAAGGCACCGTAGATTACCGCTTTCATTGCTTCGGTTGGTCTCTTGGCAACCAATTCAGCACCAGCAGCACAAACCTTTCCTTGAAAGATCGCGGTAATCAAACCAGTTATTCCTACTGGTAAGCAAGAAAAGAAAAGCTGAATACCTTGATCCCACGAAAGGGGAACGAGATTTCCTAAAATACCAATTTTCATTATTCCTAAAAAAGCACCTAAGAATCCGTAAAATCCTTGGGTACCGGGAAGAGCAACTAAGATAAAGAGACTACCGAATTTCGTTGGGTCTTCAGCGAGTACGCCATTAGCCACTCGCGAAACATAAGAAATTCCCAATGCCGAGCCAATACCGGCTAAAAAGGCTGATAAAGCAAAACCTAAAATTGCCATTGCTAATCCCATATCCACTCCTTTTTAACTTTTAATTTCCACATATTTTGTTTCCATTTTTAAAGGTGAAAATTTTATGCCACCACCACTAAAAAATCTCGGAAAAAATTCTACATAGTTTAGCCTTAAAGTATGAACAAAAGCACCCAAAACATTAACTGCCAAATTGTAACTATGACCGATTAGTAAAATAATCAAAGCCGCAATAATCCCTAAGATTGGAATTTTTATCGCCAAAGAAGCAATCGTATTAATCGCCATCGCAATCCCAGCAGTCACCATTCCTAACGCCATTAACCTTATATAAGAAAGCACAACACCAACAAAACTTGTCCCACCATATAAATTATAAGCACCCCAAATAAGTTTCTTTAATAATTTCCGATTCTCCTTAAAGATAAAGAAACCAACTAAACTTATTATTATTGGTAAAGTCTTATTAACAATTTTTAACTCATAGAAAAGAAGAAGAATAAAAACAAGAATGGTTATTAATAGATTAATTTTTTTAAATTCTTGCCGCAAAGAAATTAAAAAGAAGATTGCGGTCAATAAAAGAACAAGATACTTCGTAAAGAAAAAGAGATTGGGCAAAAATTTTAATCTCAAAGCAAAAAATAAGAGGATATTGAAGATAATCAAAGATAAAATAAACTGTTTTAGAAATAATTTCTTTTCCATTTTAGAAAGGCAAATAATAAAGGCGATCCCTAAAAAGAGCGTTAAAAGAAAATAAAATTTTTTAAAAAGAATATATAAAACAAGGGAATTTAATACCAAAAACCAAGCACCTTCATTAAAGATTGCCGGTAAAGGATTTTTTATCCGAAAGGAATCATAAATCTCTAAAAGAAATCCATAATTTAAATGTAAATAACCTAAAATAAGCGAAAGGATAAAGAAAACCATCGGATTTTTAAAGGGGTCAAAAAGGATTAATTTATCTTTCAAATTCTTTAAGAAAGATAGATTAAATTTGTCAAAGAAATCACCAAACCAGCCATTAGTAAAGGCACCAGCAAAGACGGTAAAAATTGAGCAGATAAGAAGTAAGGTCAAAAATTTCTTTCCCTTAGGAAATTTTTTCATTAGATAAAGAGAAAGGAAAGTAAGCACCAAACCATAACCAGCATCAGTTAAGCATAAGGCAAAAAAGATGGCAAAGAAAGGTGCCAAAAAAGGTGTTGGGTCAAGTTCCTCTGGATTGGGCATTCCGTAAAGTTCTAAAACAATTTCAAAGGGTTGAAAAATCTTTCTATTCTCCAAGGCAACAGGAATCTCTTCCTCTTTCGGTTCCAAAATAGAATAGGTAAGTGCTTTAAAACCTTTTAAAAATCCTTCCAAAATTGGTATATCCCTTTCTTTTACAAAACCAGTAATTAATACACATCTTTTTGATAGAAATAACCCCTTCTCAATCTCCTTTCTTATTTTCTCATTAAAGAGATAATCATAATAAATCTTCAACTCTTTTAAATAAGAACTACTTGCCTTTAATTCTTTTAAAACCTCTTCTTTTTTCTCTTCCAAAGATTTTATCTCTTTTTTTAGTCTTTCAATATTATCTGATATTTTCCCTTGGTATTTAAAAAGGTCAATAACTTCTAAACCTTGACTAATTAACCGATTTCTTAACTCCTCATAAAATTCTTGATAAATACCAATAAAGAGATAAATATCTTCCTTTGTCTCATTAATAATTTTATAAAAACTTTTATCCTTTTCTAAAATACTCTCAACCTTTAAAAAATTATTCTTATTTATCTTACCAAAGAGAAAATTAAATTTCTTAAAACTTTTCAGTTCTTCAATGGGTCTGCCAAAATCCTTAAAATAAATTATTCTTTCAATCTCCTCTTTTAAAGTTTTTATTGTTTTATCCAATTCAATAAGATTTCTCTTCTTATCAATAAAAAGATTTACAATTTTTGTTATCTCTTCTGTTTTCAAATTCTTTAAAAATTCTTCTTCAATGAGAACCTTTTTATTTTTCTCTTCTTTTGGCAGATAGGGGTTTAGAAAATCAATAACCTCATCAATTTTATTTAAATCTTCTTTCTGGATAGTTATTTCTTCGTATGACCTTTTTGCCAAATGAAAGATTCCCAATCTTTGTAAGCCCTTTAAAACTTCTTCTTTCTCTTCCTTATGGGTAAGAATTAAAACCTTTTTTACTTTGGCGATTGCCATATCTCAAAAAACTTATTTACCAAATATTCCAAAGTCCTTTTCTTATTCTCCTCTCCCCTCTTTATTAATTCCTTAATTTTCTCTTCTATTTCTATCTCCTTTTCTTTTCTAATCTTATTAAGTTCTCTCTCAGTCTCTTTAATTTTCTCTTCTTTAAGAGATTTCAATTCTTCTTTCAATTTCTCAATCTTAATCTTACTTTCCTC
>JBDRVE010000010.1:7594-14779 GCA_039801725.1 candidate division WOR-3 bacterium
TTTTCTCTTCTATTTCTATCTCCTTTTCTTTTCTAATCTTATTAAGTTCTCTCTCAGTCTCTTTAATTTTCTCTTCTTTAAGAGATTTCAATTCTTCTTTCAATTTCTCAATCTTAATCTTACTTTCCTCTTCTTTTTTTACAATCAAATTCTTCTTAAACTCTTCTGCCTCTTTAACTATCCTTTCGCCTTCTTCTTCAATCTCTTTTATTTCTTTCAAAATCTCCTCTTCCATAGAGAAATATTTTATAAAAATTTCTTTAAAAATCAAGAAAATTAGGTTAGGACTCTAAACAACTTAAATTTTATAGATAAAAAAGTGGTAACCTTTTTGACCTTCTTTAAAGATAATGCTCTAAAAACCGGGTAGATTGAGAATATATAAAAGAAATATCTATTCTCTTAAAAGATAAAAAATTGATCCAGTTTGTTGAAAGTTTTGTCGAAATCTAAGGTAACGAAAAGAGATGAAAGGAAATCACTTTTCCCTTTACTATCGAGTTATTTTTTGCTAATATTATATTATTAGTAATGATTTAAAAAGGAGTTATTATGAAGAATAATAATGTGAAGGCAGTAGATTTATGCTGAAATTAAGCGGGCAGAGATTTTTGATAATGGAATTAGAAAATAAGGAAAAAGAAATTATTAAAGGAGGGGGATTATGGGGGTATCTCTACCTTTTGAGAATGTTAAAACTATTGTTAAAAGGATTAATAATAAATTTATTAAGGATAATAATCATAATTTTATTAACGGGAATAAACATCGCTTTATTAATGGGGATAATAATAATTTTATCTTTAAGAATTAGGTGGGACTTATCAAATCTATAGAGGTAGCATTATCTAAATTGGGCAACCTGATAGAAGAGTAGCAAAATGGGGTTTTAAAGAAAAGTTTTATTTCAATATCTTTTTCTTTTTGATGGGGAAATAATAGTCTATGAGAATTTCATTCATTTAGATAAGGGAAAAGAGCCAGTTTTACTGATTAATCTAATGGATAATTAAGGGAAGTTATTTTCAAATTTGGGTATAGGAATATAAAAAAAGTTTTGTCAACATTTAGCGATTTTACATCGGCAGATAAAAAGGGAAAAATGATTGTTTTTTGGCATATCGGCTATAGAAATATGACTGTATCAATTTTATAAAAATGGAAGTTAAAGAGACAGCAATTTATAAAATTCTTACTGGCAGGCTTTTTGTTTCTAAAAATAATAGATGAATATAATTTATGGTAATTCATAAAAAGAGGACAATAACATTGACAATTTTTAAATTCTAAATTATAATATTGATTATGAAAAAAAGGATTTTAACTGGTGACCGACCTACTGGACCGCTCCATTTAGGACATTATGTCGGCACAATTATTAACCGAGTGAAATTACAAAGGGAATATGAAACTTTTATTATTATTGCTGATGTCCAAGCATTAACAACAAATTTTGAACATCCGGAATTATTAAAAAGAGATGTCTTAGAAGTGGCGATTGATAATTTAGCCTGCGGCGTGGATCCAGA
The DNA here is from genome assembly GCA_039801725.1 of candidate division WOR-3 bacterium. Lineage (NCBI taxonomy): Bacteria > Pseudomonadati > Caldifarciminota > Caldifarciminota bacterium. The sequence goes on from JBDRVE010000010.1 coordinate 9,124, forward strand.
AATTTCTTCTATTTTTATTCAGTCAATGATTCCGGAAATTGCTGAACTCACCGTCTACTATTCTATGCTTGTTTCGGTGAACTTACTTTACCATAATCCAACAATCAAAACAGAAGCGAAACAATATAATTACGAAAAAAGTATGCCCTACGGGTTTCTCGGTTATCCCATAAGTCAGGCTGCTGATATAACTTTTTGTAAAGCAAATCTGGTTCCAGTGGGAGAAGATCAACTTCCTCATATTGAGTTAACTAGAAAAATTGTTAGAAAATTTAACCAATTATACGGTGAAGTTTTAGTGGAACCAGAACCTCTTTTATCCCATACTCCCCGTTTGCCAGGTTTAGATGGTGGCGCAAAAATGAGTAAAAGTTTAGGCAATTGTATTTATCTGGGAGATTCTAAAGAAGAGGTTGCTAAAAAAATAAAAAAGGCAGTAACGGATCCCCAAAGAATTCATCCTACTGATTTGGGACATCCGGAAGTGTGTACTGTTTTTACCTATCATAAGGCTTTTAATCAAAATAATTCTTCAGAAATTGAAAAAGAATGTCGAAATGGGAAAATTGGCTGTGTCGTGTGTAAGGAAAAATTAATTGAAGCTCTTAATCAACTTTTAGAACCTATCCGCGAAAAAAGGAAGTATTATGAAGAAAGAAAAAAAGAAGTGATGGAAATTCTTTACGAAGGCACTCGAAAAGCAAAAAAAATTGCCGAAGAGACTCTTAAAGAGGTTCGCGCCGCTATTAAGATTGATTATTTTAATTTTGAATGAAAAAATACGGGATAATTTTAGCAGCGGGAAAAGGGAAAAGGTTTGGCTCTCTAAAACAATTTTTTTTTATTAAAGATAAACCTCTCTTTATTTATTCAGTAATCGCTTTTGAAAATTCAATATGCGACGAGATTTTTATTGTAACTTTAAAAGATAAAAAAAGAGAAGTTAGAAATTGGATAAAAAAATGGGCGTTTACCAAAGTAAAAAAAATATTAACTGGTGGAAAAGAACGTTTCCATTCAGTTATGAAAACATTAAGATTTTTGCCTGATACTGGATATGTCGCAATTCACGATGCCTCTCGACCATTAATCACCACTGAGTTTATAAACCGAGGTTTTAAACTGGTTGAAAAATATAAAGCAGTAATTTTTGGTATCAGAAGTGAAGATACTTTAAAAACAGTATTTCATAACCAAGTCTTTGCTACTTTAGATCGAGAACACATTTACCGCATTCAGACTCCCCAATTTTTCGAAATTAAACTTTTAAAAAAAGCCTACCGATTGGCAAAAGAAAAAAGATGGCAAGGTACGGATGATGCTTTTTTCTTAGAAAAGGTTGGTTTTCCCGTTTATCTTTTTAAAGGTGAAAAAAGAAATCTGAAAATTACCACTCGAGAAGATTTAGAATTGATAAAAAATTTATTATGAAATTTAATTTGGCAATTATTGGTTCTACCGGCTCCTTAGGAAACCAGATATTAGAAATCATAAATCAACAAAAGAAAGTTTTCAATATCTTTGCTCTTTCTTGTGAAAAAAATATTGATTCATTACAAATCCAAGCGGAAAAATTTCGTCCTCGCTATTTAGGAGTTTATGATTTTAATGCTTATAAAGATTTTCTTCGAAAATATTCTGTTAAAAATCGTAAAATCGTCTACGGCGAAGAAGGGTTATTAGAAATGGTTGCTCATCCGGAAGTAGATGGGGTAGTTTTTCTTGCTACCAAAACAAAATGTTTAAACGCTTTGATTTTAGCAATCAAAAAAAGAAAAAAGATTGCATTGGCTTCTAAGGAACTAATTGTTGCTTTTGGTTCGCCAATTTTTCAATTAGCAAAGGAAAAAGAAGTAGAAATTATTCCTATCGATTCGGAATTAGTGGCAATCCATTCTCTTTTAAATAAATATGGCAACAAAAATTTAAAAAGAATATTTCTCACTGCTTCCGGTGGTTATTTTTTTGCTTATAAAAAGAACTTAGATAAAATAACCGTGAAAGAAGCTCTTCGCCATCCGGTTTGGAAGATGGGAAAAAAAATTACTATTGATTCTGCCACCTTAATCAATAAAATTTTTGAAATAATGGAAACTAGTTACTTTTTTGATCTTTCCATCAATAAAATTGATATTCTTATTCATCCTCAAGGAATAATTCATGGTCTTATTGAAAATTGTAATGGAATTTTTTATGCTATGTTTGCTAAACCTGATATGAAGATTTTTCTCTCTTACGCTCTTTCTAAAATGATAAATCAGAATTTAGAACTTTTTAATGATGAGATAAAATTTTTCCCTCTCAATTTAATATTATTTAAACCAAGTAGCAAAAATTTTGCAGCCTTAAAATTAATCAAATATTTAGAGAAAAATACCTCTCTTCCTGCGGTTTTGGTAGGTGCTGATGAAATAGCGGTAGAAAATTTTTTAAAGGGCAATATAAAATTTACCGATATTTTAAAAATAATTAGGAAAACTTTAGAAGCCCATAAAAAAATTTTAAATCCCAGTTTAAGCGAACTGGTACAGGCCGAAAATTGGGCAAAATATTACGCAAATAATTTAATAAATAAAATGAAAAGGAGATAAAATGGATTTATTATTAGTAATAATTGTTATTGGCGTTCTAATAATCATCCACGAACTTGGTCACCTGATAATGGCTAAAATTTATAAAATTCCAGTAGAAAAATTTTCTATCGGGTTTGGACCGTCAATAATAGAAAAACAAATTCACGAAACAACTTATTCCGTCTCCTTAATACCCTTAGGAGGATATATAAAATTAAAAGGAGAAGAAGAGGAAGAAGAAAATGGATTTCTATTACAACCTGTTAAGAAAAAACTTATGGTTGTTTTCATGGGTCCTTTGGCTAATTTGATTTTGGGTGTTTTTTTAATTTTTCTTTTATATTTTTTATTCGGGATGAAGTATTCACCACCTATCATTAATTTCGAAAAGAAAATCAGCCATTTTGAAAGAGGAGATATTTTAATTGCGATCAATAGGGATACTATAAATTCTTTTGAAGAGGCTTACACAATTTTACAAAAAAATTTAAACAAAGAAATTACTATCTCTCTTTTAAGAAACAAAAAAATAATTACCTTCCAATGGATAGTGAATGACAGTTTCCAATATCTTTATCCACTAATTTTACCGGTGATAGAAAAAGTTAAAAAGAAAAGCCCTGCCGATATGGCTGGTTTACAACCTAACGATACAATTATTGCAATTAATGATACTTCCATTTGTTGCTGGGAAGATTTAATAGAGAGAATAAGAAATTCCGGTGGGGAAAAAATAAAGATTACTTATCGTCGTGGGGGTGTTTTTTCAACTTTTCTCACTCCTCAATTAGTAGTTTCCGATACCTCTTCTAAAAAAATCGGTCAAATAGGTGTTTGGGTATATTTACCGAGAAAGAAAATAAATTTTCTTCAAGCCCTCGCGCAAGCCTTTATCCGCAGTGGTTATGTAATAACTCAAACTTTTGTTATCCTTTATAAATTAATAGTCGGAGAAATCTCGCGTAAAGCCTTAGGAGGTCCGATTATGGTTGCCCAATTAACCTATGAGAGTCTTCGTTGGGGATGGGAATATTTTTTGGCGCTCTTTGGTTTGTTGGCAATTAACCTCTTTGTAGTGAATATGTTGCCTATTCCTGTGTTGGATGGCGGTCGGGGATTAATTTTTATAGTTGAATTTTTTATAAAAAGAAGACTAACTAAAAAAGAATTGAATATCGCTATCACCATTGGCTGGATAATAATTATGCTTTTGATCCTCTTTACTTTCTACAATGACCTTTCTCGGATTTTCAAAACAAAATGAAAAAATTTCTTTTTCTCTATTCACCTCTTTTACACCTTTGTTATCAAGAAAATTTTCCACCTAAAGGTGCTAATTATTTTTTAAAAGAAAAAGAAGAGATTATTCAATTAAAAAATCTTTTGGACTTTGATTATCAAGATTTAAGAATAAGAAAATTAGAGTTAAATAATTACGAGTATATTTTCCTTTACTGTGATTTTTCAACCGATTTTCCAACGATTAATTTTTTAACAGAAGAAATTCTCAATAGTAAAAAGAAACTTTTTCTTTTTGGTCCTCTAATAACTCATTATTTTTATTATCAGCCTTCGTTATTAGAAAGTTTAAAAGAAAAAGATTTGTCACTCGTAATTGGCTTTTTACCAAATATTATTTCCGAAATTATTAATGATATTAACAATCAAGAAATAAAAAAAATTTATCAGGCTTCCTTTACGCCCAATTATTTTTCTATTAATTATAAGATTTCCTTAATTATTGGTTGTTATTGTTTGGAATATTTTAAACCTTTTTGTAAGAACTTCCTTTATTTTAAAAATAGTGTAAAAGTTCGGGAGATAAAAGAAGTGGTTAAGGAAGTTATCAATAAGGGAAAAAAAATGATAGAGATTGATGATGAAGATATTGCCAGTAATTTTATTTATTATTCTGATTTTTTCTCTTTTGTTTGGCGATTTAAAAAACATTGGATTATAAGGGCTTCTCAAAATATTTTTGCTAATCCCAAATTTATTCGCCTTTTAGCCAAAGCAGGTGTTAAAATTATTTATTTAAATGAAAGTTGGTTAAATTTAGATGAGTTAATAGAAAAAGGAGAGAAACTAATAAGAGAAAAAAGAAAGGAGGTAAAATCGCTTCAAAAAGAAAAAATTCTTGTTGGAGCAAAACTCTCATTTATTTTAAAAGAAAGGGAAATAAATTTTAAAAAAGTTTTTAATATTTTAAGAAAAATTGATTTTGATTTTTTAGAATTAAGGTTTTTTCTTTGGGAAAATAATCAACTTTATTTAATCTATCCTACTTATCAACCATTTTTATCAGAGACTTCACCAGTTATTTTAAAAAGAGAATTTTATTCTTTAAGAAATATTATTTATCGCTTATCAAAAAGACCCCGACGGGTTGGTTTTTATAACACCCTTTTTTATTCCTTACCTTTAAATTTTGCTTATCGACAGAATTTTTTAGAAGGAATCCCTTTTCCTCCTTAATTATATAATATTTTCTACTTTTTTAACTTCCGGAAATTTTTCTTTTAATCTCTGTTCAATACCTAAAGCAAGAGTTAAAGTAGCAAAAGGACAACCAGCACAACTACCAAATAGTTTTACTTTGACAATTCCATCATCAGTAATTTCAACAATTTCGCCATCGCCACCATCAGCCATTAATCCTGGTCTTATCTCTTTTTCAAAGGTTTCTTTAATATTTTTCTTTATTTCTTCGTTCATTTTTGTCCTCCTTTAAATATTTTTTAAAAAGTCTCCCCCATTCACTTTCTAAAAACCTTTTTAAACGATTTTTACCAATAAAGGGATACCATAAAAAATCGTGATAAAAAGTTGAAGCAATTGGTGCCCAAATCCATAATGGTGAATGGAGGGCAATTCTTTTTAAAAATCTTAAGTATCCTTTTCTTAATTGCTGGTCGCCAAAAATAACTAAACTCTTTTTAGTTTTGAATTTGAAATTTAAAGAAGATATATCTTCGCCATAAATTTTTATCTTTTCTAAATCAGCACAGCCTAATCCTAAATCATGGGCAATTCTCAAATAATCAATCTTTAAAGGCTCAAATCCCATTATCTTTGCTGCTACC
>JBDRVE010000010.1:14874-47344 GCA_039801725.1 candidate division WOR-3 bacterium
TTAGGATTTGTTTTTAAAACAAAAACTTCGCTCATATTATTTTATAAATAATAAGGATTACACAAATAAACCATAAGATAATATTTATTAACAAAGGAATATCTTTGATAAATGCCTTATCAGGATTTTCAAAAAATTGGCGATGATAAACTAAATAAAGATAACGAAATATTCCGTAAATAACAAAAGGCACTGTTAAAACCAAATTTTTTGTATTAAATTTATGTATTGTTTCAGGTGCTACCGTATAAAGAGTATAAGCAATAAGAGAAGAAGCGGTTGCGACACTAATCATTTGGTCAATAAAATTATGGGAATAATCCTTTAAAACTTTTCGGTGAGAAATCGCCTTTTCGTTAAGCATTTCGATTTCGGTTTTTCTTTTGGTTAATGCTAAAAATAACGCAAGTAAAATAGTGCAGATAAAAAGCCATTCAGAAAGAGAAACATTGACCAAAACAGTTCCTGCCCAGGCTCTTAAAAGGAAACCAATCGCAACAATAATAACATCTAAGATGACAATATCTTTAAGATAAAGAGTATAAAATATTGATAAAATAATATAAAAGATTAAGACAAAAAAGAAAGAACGGGATAAAAGATAAGAAAAAATTAATGAAAAAATAAGCAAAAGGAGCGCTAAAATAAAAGCAACCTCTTTTTTTATTAAACCGCTGGCAATTGGTCTTTCTTTCTTTTCTGGATGAAGTTTATCTCTTTCGTAATCTTTTATATCATTCAATACATAAAGGGAACCAGAAGCAAAGGAAAAAAGAAAAAAAGCAAAAATTGTTTTTAAAAATAAAGAAATGTCAAATAACTTTTGAGCAAATACTAAACCAGCAAAAATTAAAATATTTTTAAACCATTGATGGGGTCTTAATGAGATAATAAAATAATAAACACTCTTCATTAATTAAATAATTATACAATTGAAATTATTTATTTTCAAATTATAATATATAAAATAAAAATGGAGGTTTTATGGCATACGGTGCAATTAGAGAGTTTTTAAGTAACGAATTAAAAGCAACAAGGGAAGCAGGACTTTACAAAGAAGAAAGATACATTTTAACTCCTCAATCTTCCGAAATTATTGTCGAGTATCCGGAAGGTGCCAAACCAAGAAAGGTTTTAAACTTTTGTGCCAATAACTATTTAGGTTTATCAAGCCATCCGAAAGTAATTGAAGCAGCGAGAAAGGGTTTAGAATCTCATGGTTTTGGTCTTTCTTCGGTTCGTTTCATTTGCGGAACTCAAGATATTCATAAGATTTTAGAAAGAAAGATTGCTCAATTTTTAGGAACAGAAGATGCCATTTTATATTCCTCTTGTTTTGATGCCAATGCTGGACTTTTTGAACCACTATTTAACGAACAAGATGCCATTATTTCTGACCGATTAAATCACGCCTCAATTATTGACGGAATAAGAATGTGCAAAGCCGAAAGATTTATTTTTCAACACGGTGATATGAAAGATTTGGAAGAAAAATTAAAGGCAACCCAACATAAAAGATTTCGGATTATCGCCACCGACGGAGTATTCTCAATGGATGGTGATATTGCCAATCTTGCTGATATTTGTGAATTGGCTGATAAATATGATGCCTTAGTAATGATTGATGATGCCCACGCTACTGGTTTTATTGGTAAAACTGGCAGAGGAACACCAGAATATCATAATGTAATGGGAAGGGTTGATATAATTACAACAACTTTTGGTAAGGCAATGGGTGGTGCTTCTGGTGGTTGTACTGCTTCCCGAAAAGAAATTGTGGAGATTTTAAGACAACGTTCAAGACCTTATCTCTTCTCTAACACTTTAAGTCCGGTAATTGTTAATGCCACGATTGCCGTAATTGATTTATTAACCGAAACAACTGAATTAAGAGACAAATTAGAATGGAATACAAAATATTTTAGAGAAAAGATGATGGAATTAGGATTTGATATCAAACCAGGAATTCATCCGATTGTCCCAATAATGCTTTATAATGCTCGGTTATCTCAAGAATTTGCTCGGGATTTATATTATGAAGGGATTTATGTTGTTGGTTTCTTCTATCCAGTAGTTCCGAGAGGTGAAGCAAGAATTCGGGTTCAACTTTCTGCTGCTCACGAAAAAGACCATCTCGACCAAGCCTTAGAAGCCTTTAAGAAAGTTGGTGATAAATATAAAATCCGTGGTAAGAAGAAAGAAGAGATTATTGCGATGTACGGCGAATAATTCATAATTCAATTATTCATTCTATTTTTACGCAGGATAACGGGATTTTCTAATATTTAGAAATTTAATATAATCTACTCCTTTTGAAATAAAAAATCATCTTTAACTTATTTTTATTTAGATTTAAAATTTAAAAACCTTTTTTATTGCCAACATTTTCCAAAAATACCTGCTTAACCAAGAGATTATCTATACCTTGTGTTAGAAATTTTATTACAGAAATTTTTATAAATTTATTAAATTTTTTCTTTGTAGAATTACTATCACTCTGTTTATAATTCTTAGAAAGAAACATCTCCCCGTAGCGCTCTCCTTCTTTGGATTTTTTCCTCTCTCAGTGTTTAAAAATGGGTTAATGAACTCATTAGCATTTAATTGAAAAATTAGAAGCAACTTTCTTATCATATTTAAAATTTTAAACCAAGTGGAAAGTCTAATCGAATAAAATAAACATTTAGATGTATCCGAAAGTTATTGATTTTATTTAATAAATGGGTATACTTATTTAATATGTTTAAAAAGGAGGAATCTATGAAAAGAGTTTTAATTTCTTTAATGCTTTTTATTTTTTTTATTCCGCTAATCTCTTTTTCTCAAAAGAAAGTGTTGAGTGAGAAGGACATTCAGAAGATAATTGTTGCCGAATACGAAGACGCTCAGATTGAGAAATTGGAAAAGAAACAAGAAGAAAGTAATATCTTTTATTATGCTGATATTACCTTTGAGAATAAGAAATTAACTTTAAAAATTGATGGAAAAACTGGTAAAATAGTTGAGAAGAAAGAAATTTTAACACCAGTTGATATTAAGGCAATGGAACTGGCAAAATCAATCTTGGATGGTGAAATTATGAATTGGTCAAAGGAAGTTGAAGAGGAAGAAATAACTTATTATTTTGAAATGAAAGATAATAAAGGAATAATAAAAAATATTGAAATTAGTATTAGTTGGGAAGTTGAAGAAGAGGAAGAATAAAAAAATAATAAAAATAAAAAAATAATAAAAATAAAAGGAGGAAAAAAATGAAGAAGTTAATTATTCTTTTATTTCTTATTATCTTCTCTGCTTTTAGCGGAGAGATTACAAAAAAAATTGATTTTCCTTTAAGTGCTCTTTCTTTAACTCAAAAAGATGGTTATACGGTTGTTGATTTATTTGATGCTCCTTATTATGAAGGTCCTTTGGGTTCGCCCCAGATTCCAGTAATTCCTATTTCTTGTGTTATTCCACCAAATGCTTATTTAAAGGATGTTGAGATATTAGAAATTAACGAAGTAAAAATTCCTGGTGAATATTTATTATATCCTATCCAATATGGTCAAACCTGGTCAATTAATCAAGAGAAGAAAGAGTTTGTTTTACCAAAAGAAGAATATTATTCATTAAATACAATCTATCCCGAAAAAGTAATTAACTATCTAAATACTGGAAATAAAGGTGGTTTTAAAATTGGTAGTTTCTTATTATTTCCTGTTCGTTATCTACCGGCGAAGAGAGAATTGTATTTTATTACTTCTTTAAAAGTAAAGATTGTTTACGAAGAGAAAAATATTTCAATAAAAAGAATTTCACCCTTTAAAAAACAACTACTTTTATCCAGTATTTATAAAATGGTATGTAACCCAGAAGATGCCGAAAGATTTTCGCCTTATGTTGAGAATAATTTAGGTAAAAAAGGAAGTTTATATTTACCACCCGGTTATTATGAATATGTGATTATTACACCAAATATGTTTGTTCCGGCTTGTTCTTCTTTATTATATTGGCGGAATAAACAAGGTTATCCAAGCACAGTAATGACGATTGAAGAAATCCAAAGCACTTATCCTGGTAGAGATTTACCCGAAAAGATGAGGAATTTTATAAAAGATGCTGATACTATTTGGCAGACACCTTTCTTTTTCATTGTTCGGCAAGACCATCCCGCACAACAATACCGAAGGTGTTATGTGTATTATACCGGTTCTTATCGGGACACATTACCTTGTGACCTATATTTCTCTGATTTAGATGGAGATTGGGATTTTAATAGAAATAATATCTTCGGAGAAGTTGCTGATTCAGTAGACGGCTATTCGGATGTTTATGTGGGAATGATTCCTGTTGACAGTTTAGAAGAAATTACCAGATATATTTCCAAGGTATTTAGATTTGAAAAGACACCGGATAATTCAACTTTATATCCGATAAAAGTTTTATTGCCGGTTGGAGTCACCTTCTCCCAAGAATTTAATGATTCAATATATTATGCAATGCCTGCCCATTGGTTTGGTTGTCGGATGTATATGAGTGGCGGCAGTATAACACCCACTCCACAAAGATATTGTGATTCAATAAATTCTGGTTATGGTTATACCTCAATTATTGCCCACGGAAGTGAAACATCTTATGACCTTGGTGGTTCCGTAACAATTCCGATGATGATGAATTTAAATAATACTAATAAATTAAATGTGTTAACCGCGGTTTGCTGTCATACAGGTGCTTTTGATTATTCTACTTCTGATTGTATTGCAGAATATATGACAACTCATTCACCAAATGGTTTTGCAGCAGTAATGATGAATTCAAGATACGGTTGGGTAAGAGTAGCAGAATATTATAACTACCACTTCTTCTATAAATTCTTACCAAGACAACCTATTGGTCGCAATCCCTTATGTTCTGCTTATGTCTATGTTGGTGAAGCCCTTGCCCATTCTAAAGACCAGTTAAGACCATTATGGCCAATGACTGACTCTTCCCGATTTCGTTGGGAAGCATATGAAAGAAACCTTTTTGGCTGTCCTATGATTTTGTTATGGACAGATACTATTACCTATGCACAAGTTAATTTTCCGTCAACAATTCCCATTGGCTCAAATATTCCTGTATATATCACTGTTTCAACGAATGGCATACCGATAGAAAGTGCTTTGGTTTGTTTATGGAAAGGTAATGAAGTCTATGCCAAAGGAAAAACAAATAGCAGTGGCGAAATAACTTTATATGTTACTCCCCAAACACCAGGAAATATGTTATTAACTGTTAGTGGTAGGAATTTCTATCCTTATGAAGATTCAATATTAGTTATTCCGACAGGTCGTTATGTTGCCTATCGTAGTCATTTAATTAATGATGACCCACCAAGAGGAAATGGTGATGGTATACCAAATCCTGGTGAAGAATTAGAGATTCCTGTATGGGTTAAAAACTTTGGTGAATTACAAGCGGACAATGTCTATGGATATTTCTTTAGTCGCGATACCAACGTTACTTATAATGATACTGTAAAATTCTTTGGTAATATACCTGGTGGCGACTCAGCATTTACCGGTGAAAATGGTTTTAACTTAACCCTTTCTAATAATCTAACAAACGGTTATTCAATACTCTGTTCATTAAAATTAAAAGATGCTTATGATTCTATTTGGTATTCAAGATTTACTATTACCGTTGGCACACCAATTTTATCTTATGAAGATTTCTTTGTTAAAGACTCATTCTCCCAAAGACCAAATGGTAGAATTGACCCTGGCGAAACTGCTGATGTTTTAATAAAAATAAGAAATACTGGTTTAGGTCATGGTTATAATGTCTATGCTATTTTAAAGAGTTCTGATACTTTATTTACAATTGTTGACTCTTTTGCTGATTTTGGAACTGTATTAAGGGGTGATACTGCAATCAATTTTAATGACCATTTCAAAGTATTTGCCTCGCAATTAATTAGGCCGGAGACAGAAATTCTTTGTACATTGAAACTATATGCTGTTAATTATGAGAGGATAACAACTTTTAGAATACCAATTGGTAGATTGACAATAACTGACCCGATACCTGACAATCGCCAGCCTGAGCCATTATATTATGCTTATGATGATGTTGATACTTTTTATCAACAGACAGAGCCTTTTGAGTGGGTTGAGATAAGAAATGTTGGTACAAGATTGCCGATAACTTCTGATGACCAGACAATCCAGATTAACTTACCATTCCCATTTAGATATTACGGAGTTCTTTATACTGGCCAATTATCCGTCTGTGGCAATGGTTGGATTACGCCTGTCTATACTACTTCAACAGTTTATACTAATCAGCCGTTACCTGACCCGACATCATCAAATCCGAGTGCAATGATATGTCCAAATTGGGATGATTTATATCCACCGACGGGTAATGGAATTTGGTTTTATTACGATACATTAAATCACCGAATGATTTTGGAATGGGATAGTGTTCATTATTATAATCCAAGAGAGCAATGGGATAAGTTTCAGATTATAATATATGATACCACAGTTCAAACTCCAACGGGTGATAATATAATTAAATTCCAGTATTTAACAGCGAATTATTATCAATCAAACACGGTTGGTATTGAAGACCAGACAAATACGATTGGAATCTGTGCGGTTTATAATAATAATTATCATCGGGCATCGGCACAAATTCAAGCAGGAAGAGCAATAAAATTAATTACTGGTCAGCCATTACCAAGAGTGAATATCTTTGAGTTTACTAAAAAAGAAGGTGAAATTAATAAATATGGAGAACTCCAAAGATTACCGACAATTCTTAAAGGAAGTTCAATTATTCTGCCAATAAAAGCAAATAAGGTGGCTATCTATGATATTACCGGAAAGAAGATTAAAGATATTGAACGAAAGAAAGAAAAAGAGATAAAAATTGAAAATCTACCAACAGGAATTTACATAATAAAAAATCTTGAAAATAAGAAGGAGATTTACAAGATAATTATAACAAAATAAAGTAAAACTAAATTTTTAAGATATACTTCTGAAATTAAAAATTTAAAAAGGAGTAATATGCGTCCAAAAATCATTACAAAATTACCCGGTCCCAAGGCATTAAGATATTTAAGAAAAGATAAGAAATATATTTCACCTTCTTATACTCGTGTTTATCCAGCAGTAATTGAGAAAGGAGAAGGTGTTTGGGTCTGGGATGTGGATGGAAACAAATTCCTAGATTTTAATGCCGGAATTGCTGTTTGTGCCACTGGCCATTGTCATCCAAAGGTAGTGGAAGCGGTAAAAAAACAGGTTGAAAAACTATTTCATTATTCGGGAACCGATTTTTATTATCCTTATCAAACAATCTTAGCAGAAAAACTTGTTGAAATAACTCCTGGCGGAATGAATAAAAAGGTATTTTTCTGTAACTCCGGTACCGAAGCAACTGAGGGAAGTATTAAACTTGTGAGATATTATACTAAGAGACCATATCTTATCTCTTTTTTAGGTTCTTTTCATGGCAGAACATTAGGTGCCTTATCCCTTACAGGAAGTAAATTTATTCAAAAGAAAGGTTTTGCCCCTCTTCTACCTGGTGTTTTTCATATTCCCTATCCTTATTGTTATCGTTGTGTTTTTAATTTAGAATATCCCAGTTGCAATTTTTACTGCGTAAAATATATTGAAGAAGAAATTTTTAAAAAGGTATTGCCACCAGAAGAAGTAGCAGCAATTTTTGTTGAACCAATCCAAGGAGAAGGTGGATATATTGTACCACCTGATGGTTATTTTCAGGAATTAAAGAAATTATGCGAGAAATACGAAATTCTCTTTGTTGCTGACGAAGTCCAATCTGGAATGGGAAGAACAGGAAAAATGTTCGCCTTAGAACATTGGGGTATTTTTGCTGATGTCTATTACTTGGCGAAAGGTATTGCTTCTGGACTTCCTTTGGGTGCGATTATTGCCCGCTCTTCAATAATGACTTGGAAACCAGGAAGCCACGCTTCTACTTTTGGTGGCAATCCGGTTGCTTGTGCTGCCGCAATGGCAACAATCGAACTTTTAGAAAATGGCTTGATAGAAAATGCCGAAAAGGTGGGTAAATTTATTATAAAAAATTTAGAAAAATGGCAAGAAGAATATGATTTTATTGGCGAAGTACGCGGTAAAGGATTAATGATTGGTATCGAAATTGTTGAAGATAAAATTTCTAAAAAACCTGTTCCGGAAAAAGTTCAGGCAATTATTCATAAAGCCTTTGAAAAAGGACTGCTTATTCTTCCTTGTGGAATCTCAACAATCCGAATTGCTCCACCACTAATCATTACCGAAGAAGAAGCAAGTGTTGGTTTAGAAATTTTAGAAGACACTTTAAAGGAGATATTCTTAAAATAAAAAATTTAAAAGGAGAAGAAAAATGGGAAATTTATTAATTTATTTAATAGTTTTTACTTTGACTATTCCTTTTAAATTTAATAGATCCTTTAAAAACTCTTATCTAATAAAAAGAAATTTCCCTAAAAGAAAAGAATTTACCCATTCTTTAAATAAAAAATTCTTTTCTCCTTTTTCATTATTGGGAAGAAAAAATTTAAAAAAATATTATCAATCTCAGAAAAATTGTTTATTAGAGGAATTTTTATTAGATACTACCCGAATTTTTGGACCGGCTCCTTCTGATCAAGAATTTTCTTCAATTGCTTTTGATGGCACAAATTATTTTGTTGTTTGGCACGACTGGCGAAGAGACGGCGATATTTATGGCGCAAGAATTACTTTAGATGGAATTTTACTGGATACTTTTGGAATTCCTATCTGTACTACTTATGAAGCACAAATATGTCCTGCAGTTGCTTTTGATGGCACAAATTATTTAGTAGTCTGGGAAGATTGGCGTAACATAGAAGCCGATATCTACGGAGCAAGAGTTAGTCGAGAAGGAATTGTCCTTGACCCAGAAGGTTTTCCAATCTCCACAGCTCTTTTTGACCAAACTCTTCCAACGATATGCTTTGATGGCACAAATTATCTGGTGGCTTGGAATGACTGTCGAAATAATATTGAAGAACCAGATATTTATGCTGCCCGAGTTAACACTAATGGAATCGTTCTTGACCCAAACGGCATCCCTATTTCTACCGCTCCTTTTTACCAGATGCTCTTTCGTGGCATTGCTTTTGATGGTCGAAATTATTTTTTAGTTTGGATGGATGACCGAGATGGCGATTGGTATTTTGACATTTATGGAGCAAGGTTAACAACTAATGGTATTATTATTGATACAAATGGAATTCAAATTTCCTCAGCTGGAAATAACCAATATCTACCTCAAGTCAGTTTTGGTGGAAACAACTTTTTTGTCGTTTGGTATGACGATCGAGAAACAACTGAAGATTTCCGAATTTATGGGGCAAGAGTGAGTACTCAGGGAGTTGTTCTCGACCCAGATGGTATCCAGATTTCCCAATATCTAAGTACTATCCCAACTATAAAATTTGATGGTACAAATTATTTAGTAGTTTGGAGTGATTACCGCTCAGGTTGGGAATTCGATATTTATGGCAGTCGAGTAACTCCTGGTGGTATTGTTTTAGATCCCGAAGGTATCCCAATTTCTACTTATGAATCTGACCAAGGAATACCATCAATTTCTTTTGATGGTAATAAATATTTTATTACCTGGTCTGATTACCGATTCATTTACTCGGACATTTATGGTACAAGAATGACAACCTCTGGAATAGTTCTCGATACAAACGGCATTCTTTTGGATTACGGTTATAGTAGCCCCGAACAACTTTTTCCTAAAGTTGCTTTTGATGGTCGAAATTATTTTGTTGTGTGGGAAGATTATCGTAATGGCGAAGCCGATATCTATGGTGCCAGAGTTACTCCTGACGGCAGAATCCTTGACCCAGAGGGAATTGGAATTTGTAACACTGAAAATTATCAAATATCACCAGCCATTGCTTTTGATGGAACCAACTATCTGATAGTTTGGACAGATTACCGTAATGGTGAAGCTGATATTTATGGAACAAGAATAACACCACAAGGAGTTGTGTTAGATACCAATGGCATCCCAATTTCTACTGCGGAAATTGACCAAATTTCACCTTCTTTAGCATTTGATGGAAATAATTATTTGGTAGTTTGGCGAGATTTCCGTAGCGGTTGGTCTGATATTTACGGTGCTCGAGTTACTCCTCAAGGTATTATCCTTGATCCTGATGGTATTCCAATTTCTACTGCTATTAATGAACAATATGACCCAAATGTAGCATTTGATGGAAATAACTATTTAGTAGTTTGGGATGATAATCGAAATGGTGAAAATTTTGATATTTATGGTGCGCGAGTAACACCTAATGGAATTGTTCTTGATCCGGAAGGAATTCCTATTTCGACAGCCGAATATGAACAATGGTATCCCAAAATTGCTTTTGATGGGAATAACTATTTTATTGTTTGGATGGATGATCGGGACGGTGATTGGTATTTTGATATCTATGGTACAAGGGTAAACCCTAATGGCAATGTTCTTGAACCACAAGGAATCCCTATTTCTACTGCTGATTTTGATCAAATAGAACCATCATTAATCTATGATGGAATAAATTATTTTGTAATCTGGACCGATTGGCGTAACTTGAGTGGCGATATTTATGGCGCAAGAGTAACATCACAAGGTATTGTTCTTGATCCCCAAGGTATTGAACTTATCAATCAAGAAGAAACCCGTTCCTCTCCTCATTTAGTTAAAGGTTTGGATGCCCAGCTTTTACTCACTTTTTCTGGTTATGTTTCTTTATTTGGTGTTAAAAAAGTATTTGGCGCTTTCTATCCTGGACCAAGTCCAGAAGTTAAAGAAAGAAAAAATAACAAAAAATTTGATTTAAAAATTTATTCTAATTTTATAAGAAATTATATTTTAATAAAATTCTTTTTAGAAAAATCAGAAAGAGAAGACAATATTAGACTCGAACTTTTGGATATCTCCGGAAAAATGATAAAATCGGTAATTAGTGAATGTGCATCCGATAGTCAACAGATAAAATTTTCCCTTCCAAATATTAATTCAGGAATATATTTCTTAAAATTAGCAACCAATAAAAGATGTTTTATTACTAAAATTACTATTGTTAGATAAATAAAAAAATCTAAATTTATCTTATTTTGAAGAACTTTATCTCTCTTTGTAAAATATTTTATTATGAAAGGAAATAAGATTTTAGAAAAGGTTAAAAAAACAATTGAAAAGTATCAATTATTAGAAAAGAATGATAGAGTTTTGGTTGGTTTTTCCGGTGGCAAGGACTCAGTTTGTCTTCTCTATATTTTATATTTATTAAAAGAAAAATTTAAATTAGATTTAATGGCCTTTCATCTTAATCACTTATTAAGAGGCAAGGAGGCAAAAAGGGATGAAGAATTTTGTAAAGAATTTTGTAAGAAATTAAATATTCCAATAATTGTTAAACGTAGAGATGTGAAGAACTACAGCCAAAAACATAATTTAAGCATTGAAGAAGCCGGTCACAAATTAAGATATTATTACTATGAAAAAATTGCTGAAAAAGAGAAATGTCAAAGAATCGCTTTAGCCCATACTGCTTCCGATAACGTAGAAACAATTTTGCTTTCTTTAATTTATGGCCAATCTTTGGGAAGAATTGCCGGCATTCTACCAAAAAGAGATAAAATCATTCGCCCACTGATTGATTTAACAACCGAAGAAGTTTTGTTATTTTTAAAAGAAAATAATCTTACTTATGTAGAAGACTCCACTAATCAAGACTTAAAAATTCCCAGAAATTATTTAAGAAATATCATCATCCCCAATTTGAAAAAATTAAATCCTAATTTAGAAAAAACTTTTAGACAGATAAGCGAAATTCTTCTTCAAGAAAATGAATATTTAGAAAAAGAAACCAACGGGATTTTCAATTCTTTAGTAAAAAAACAAAATGACGACATTCTTATTTCCAAAAAAGATTTTATTCCTTTACCTTTAGTATTGAAAAGAAGAGTATTAAAGAAACTATTTCCTGATGCTTCTTTCTGGCAAATTGAAAACATAATTAATCTGTTTAAAACGCAGATTGGTAAGAAAATAGAAAGGAAGAACGAGATTATTTATAATGATTATGAGTGTTTAAGAATTAGTAAAAGAAAAGAAAAGAGAAAAAAAGAGATATTTAAAATAAAATTGAATAGGGTAAATAACTTTAAAGAAATTAATTTAAAATTGACTTGCGATGTTATGGATATTGAAAAAATCAAGAAATTTGATTATAATAATTGTGAATACTTTGATAAAGATGATATCAAATTACCCTTGTTTATTAGATTTAGAAAAAAAGGTGATATTATTAAAATTAAAGAAGGAAACAAAAAAGTTAAAAAACTTTTTATTGATATGAAAATTCCGCAAGCAATAAGAGATAAAATTCCTTTTATTTGTGACCAAAAAGGAATCCTTTGGATTTTGGGGGTTTATCGTGCTTACCGAGGTTTAATTAAAAAAAACACTAAAAAAGTATTGAGAATAAAAATTTTAAAATGGCAAAATCCAATCTACCAAAATTAATTATCGGTCAAGTTTTTATTTGGCTACTTATTATTGTTATTGTTTGGTTAGCTTTTAACCTTTTTAATATTCGAACAACAAAAATAAATATTGATTATTCTCGGTTTTTAGAAGAAGTAGAAAAAGGCAATATTGAAAGTATCATTCTTATTGATAAAGAAGTTAACGGAACTTTCCGTGAACCGATCGCTTTAAATGAAGGTGAAAAAAGAAGATATAAAGAATTTAAAACTTACTTACCTTTTCCCGATCCAAAAATAATTGAAAAATTGGTTAAAAGTAAAACGGAAGTGATTGCACGGCCACCTTCTAATATTTCTAATATCATCTTAGGAATTATTCCTTGGCTTTTTTTCATTTTTTTAATGACTCTTTTTTTCCGAAGAGTAGCATCCGGACAAGATCGGGCTTTCACTTTTGGTAAAAGCCGGGCCAAAATTTTAAACGAAAGCAAACCTAAAGTAACTTTTGAAGATGTCGCTGGTGTTGACGAAGCGAAAGAAGAGTTAAAAGAAGTTATTGAATTTCTTAAAGCACCAGCGAAATTCCAAAAGTTGGGCGGAAGAATTCCCAAGGGTGTTTTATTAGTAGGTCCACCCGGTACTGGTAAAACTTTATTAGCAAAGGCTGTGGCGGGAGAAGCGGGAGTGCCTTTTCTTTCTATTTCGGGTTCAGAATTTGTGGAGATGTTTGTTGGTGTAGGCGCTGCCCGAGTGAGAGATTTATTTGAACAGGCAAAGAAAAATGCTCCGTGTATTGTCTTTATTGATGAAATTGATGCTGTGGGTAGACAAAGAGGCGCAGGAATTGGTGGTGGACATGACGAAAGAGAACAAACTTTAAATCAACTTCTTGCCGAAATGGATGGTTTTGATACTACGGAAGGAATAATTATCATTGCGGCAACCAATCGGCCGGATATTCTTGATCCGGCTCTTTTAAGACCGGGTAGATTTGATAGAAAAATTGTTGTTGACCGACCTGATGTGAAAGGTCGAGAAGAGATTTTAAAAGTTCATACAAGAAAGGTTCCTTTAGATAAAGATGTCGACCTAAAAATTTTAGCAAGAAGCACACCGGGTTTTTCTGGCGCTGATCTGGCAAATATGGTAAACGAAGCCGCCTTACTTGCTGCTCGTAGAGGAAGGGATAAAGTTACTATGCAAGATTTTGAAGATGCCAAAGATAAAGTTTTAATGGGAATAGAAAGAAGAAGTTTATTAATTTCCGAACAAGAAAAAAGATGGATTGCTTATCACGAAGCTGGACATGCATTAGTTTCAAAATTAATTCCCGGCACTGACCCAATTCATAAGGTGACAATCATTCCTCGCGGAATGGCGTTAGGAGTTACTCAACAATTACCGATTGACGACCGGAGAATCTATTCTAAAACCTATTGTGTAAATCAATTAACCGTGATGCTTGGTGGCAGAGCAGCCGAAGAAATAGTTTTTGGTGATATTTCTACCGGTTCTCGCGACGATATTGATAAAGCAACTCAACTGGCAAGAATGATGGTCTGTGAATGGGGAATGAGTGAAAAATTAGGACCTTTAACATTGGGAAAAAGGGAAGAAGAAATATTCTTAGGTAAGGAATTTGGTCTTCACCGAAGTATTTCTGAAGAGACTGCAAAAATTATTGATGAAGAAATTAAAAATTTTGTTGAAGGTGCACACCAAAAGGCATTAGAAATTATCAAAAATAATGAACAACTACTCCATAGAATTGCTAATAAATTATTAGAAAAAGAAATTCTTACTGGTGAAGAAATAGATGAAATTATAAAAAGTTCTCAGTAATAGTATAAATTACTTTTAATTTACAAAAGGAGGGTTAAATGTTTAGGGGTTCCATAGTTGCCTTAATTACGCCTTTTAAAAATGGTAAATTAGATATCGAAGGTTTAAAGAAAAATCTTCAATTTCAATTAGAAAATGATACCGATGGTTTTCTCCCTTGTGGTACAACTGGTGAAACACCTTCTTTAGAAGAGGACGAGTGGATAGAAATAGTAAAAACAACAATTGAATTTGTGAATAAAAGAAAACCGGTAATTGTTGGAACCGGAACGAATAATACTAAAAAAACAATAAAATATACGGTGTTAGCTGAAAAACTCGGTGCCGATGCCTGTTTAGTTGTTGCACCTTATTATAACAAACCAACCCAAGAAGGTTTATATCAACATTTTAAAGAAGTGAGCCAAAGTGTAAAAATACCAATTATTCTTTATAATATTCCTTCCCGAACCGGTGTAAATATCTTACCAAAAACATTAGCAAGACTTGTTTCTGATTGTAAAAATATTATTGGTATAAAAGAAGCATCAGGAAATTTAGATCAGGTTTCAGAAATTATTTCTATATTGGGAAATAATTTTGTTGTTTTTTCTGGTGATGATTCGCTAACTCTACCAATTCTTTCTCTTGGCGGTAAAGGTGTAATTTCTGTTTTGGCGAATATTTTGCCAAAAGAAACTCATTTATTGGTTAAAAATTTCTTGGAAGGCAATATTAGAGAAGCCCAAAAAATTCATTTAAGATATTTTAAACTGATGAAAGCATTATTTATTGAAACAAATCCGATACCGGTTAAAACTGCAATGAATTTAATGGGTTTACCAGCAGGAGAATTAAGATTACCATTAACACCAATGACAAAAGAAAATTTGGAATATTTAAAATCAATAATGCAGGAATTAAATCTAATATGATAAAAGTTATCCTTATTGGTGCTTTAGGGAAAATGGGAAGGGTTTTAGGAGAAGTAATTAATAAAGAAAAAGATATGCAAATTATTTACGGAATCGAAAAGGAAAATCATCCTGATTTGAATAAACATTTTTATGATGGCTATCTTCTAAGTAAGTTAGAAAAAGTTATAAATGAATGCGACATCTGTGTAGAGTTTACAAATCCTCAGGCAACTTTAGAACATTTAGAAATTATAAAAAAAGCAAAAAAACCATTTTTGATAGGAACCACCGGCTTTACAAAAGAAGAAATGGAAATTTTAAAATCTGCAGGCAAAGAAATTCCTCTCCTCTATTCTTCCAATTATTCTTTTGGCATTAATTTCATTTTTAAAATTTTAAAAGAGATAATAAAAATCCTTCCTGATAATTATGATATTACTTTAATTGAAACCCATCATAAAGAGAAAAAAGATGCGCCTTCGGGAACAGCAAAAAGAATGGTTGAAATTATCAAAGAAAGAAAAGATAAAGAGATAAAGACAATTTCTTTAAGATTTGGTGATATTATTGGTAAGCATACTTTAATTTTTGCTACCAATGGTGAAGTTATTGAAATCACCCATAATGCCCTTTCTCGTTTTGCCTTTGCTAACGGTGTTATTTATGGAATAAGATTTTTAATTAAACAAAAATCAGGATTTTATTTATTTGAAGAGATAATTTAATTTAAAAGGAGGGGAATATGCAGAAAATAATTTTGGTATTAATATTTTTAATCTTTTCTCTTTTTGCTGAATCTTTAAATGTGAGATTTATTGGTTATTATGACACTCCGGGTTTTGCCAATTCTCTTTTTATTGTCAATAATTATGCTTATGTGGCCGATAGTGATAGTGGATTAAGGATTATTAATATTTCTAATCCTCAAAATCCCTATGAAGTGGGTAATTTTAAATTACCACTTGTTAATTTTAAAATTCCCTTTTTTTCTTCTCCTTATCTTTATCTTACCGACTATTATTTTGGATTAAGAATTGTTGATGTTTCTAATCCACAACAACCTTTTCAAGTAGGTGCTTTTCGCACACCCGGTTGGTCTTATGGTATTTGGGCATTAGATTCTTTTGTCTATATTGCTGATGGTAGTGGTTTAAGAATTATTAATATTTCTAATCCCCAAAATCCTTATGAAGTTAGTTTCTATGATACACCATCTTGGTTATGGAATCTATTTATTTCTTATCCCTATTGTTACCTTGCTGATGCCAGTGGTTTTTTAATTCTTGATATTTCTAATCCAAGAGAACCTAATCTTCTTAGTTTTTATCCTACTTCTGATGCTGTTTTGGATGTGTTTGTAAAAGATTCTTTTGCCTATCTCACAATCTATAACCAAGGTTTAAAAATTATTAATATTTCTAACCCTCAAATGCCCGTGCTCATGGGTGAGTATTTCATACCCAACGAATGTTGGGGAATTTTTGTTTCAAATTCTTATGTCTATATTGCTTGCGGTGAAATGGGAATAAAAGTTATTAATGTGAGCAACCCAAATAATCCTTATGAAATTGGTTACTATAATACACCTGGTTTTAGTAATGATATTTTTATAGTTGAACCTTATATTTATGCTGCTGATGGTGATTTCGGCTTCCAAATTTATCAATTTTATGGCACACCTAATATTGAAGAGAAGAATTATTCTCTTTTTAATAAAAAAGAAGATTTTAAAAATACTCTTCTATTTAATAAAGTGGGCAGAAAAATAAGAAATTTAAAGAAAATAAATGTTGATTATTACTTCTTAAAAAATAGCAAAGTCCTCCTTCTCAAATAATCTATTTGAAAAAATAGAAATTTTCTTTATATTAATCTATGAGTAAAATTAACCCCCAAATTTTCCGTGAATACGATATACGCGGCATTGCTGATATTGACTTAACTGATAATAATGTTTATTTAATTGCTTGTGGTTACGCAACTTATATCAACCAATTTGGTTATAAAGAAGTAATAATCGGTCGAGATGTGCGACTTTCTTCCCAAAGAATAAGAGATGCGTTAGTGGCTGGTTTTTTAGATAGTGGTTGTGATGTTATTGACTTAGGAATAATTCCGACACCAGTTTTTTATTTTTCTGCTTTTTATTATGATAAGAATGCCGGAATGATGATTACTGGTAGCCATAACCCAAAAGAATTTAATGGTTTTAAAATTGGATTGAATAAAACAACTATCTATGGAAAAGAAATTCAAAAATTACGAGAAATTATTGAAGAAGGAAAATTTGTAAAGGGAAAAGGAAAATTATCTTACTTAAATCCGATTCCTGATTATCTTAATTATCTAAAATCAAAAATAAAGTTTCAAAATAGTTTAAAAGTAGTATTTGACCCTGGTAACGGAACCGGTGGTTATTTATTAGAAGAACTTTTCAGAGATTATCCGATTGAACCGGCTTTTATTAATTTGGAACCTGATGGCAATTTTCCCAACCATTTACCTGACCCAACGATTATTGAATATATGCAAGATATAATAAGTTTAGTTAATGAACTTGATGCCGATTTAGGAATTGGTTATGATGGTGATTGTGATCGTATTGGTGCAGTAGATGATAAAGGAAGAATAGTATTTGGTGACAGATTACTTTGTCTTTATGCTTGGGATATTGTGAAAATAAATCCAAAAGCAAAGGTTGTTTTTGATGTGAAATGTTCCCAAGGATTAGTGGAATATTTAAATAAAATTGATGCTATACCAATTATGTGGAAAACTGGACATTCATTAATAAAGAATAAAATGAAAGAAGAAGGTGCCTTACTTGCTGGTGAAATGTCTGGTCATATGTTTTTTGCTGATGATTATTTCGGCTACGATGATGCCATTTATGCTTCATTAAGATTGATGAAAATTGTTGCTGATAGTGAGAAGAAACTTTCTGAGTTATTAAAAGATATTCCAGAATATTATTCTACACCAGAAATAAGAATTGAGTGTCCAGACGAAGAGAAATTTCGAGTAGTAGAAGAAGTAAAAAATTATTTCAAGCAGAAATACGATACTATTGATATTGACGGCGTAAGAGTTGTGTTTCCTGATGGCTGGGGACTTTTAAGGGCTTCAAATACCCAACCGGTTTTGGTTTTAAGATTTGAAGGAAAAAACGAAGAGAAATTAAAAGAGATAAAGGAATTGTTTTTCTCAATATTAACAAAATATCCCTTTATAAAACTCTAAAAAATTTTGGAGAACAAAGAGACGTATAAGAAGGCTTTTAATCTTCTTAAAAAGGCAATTGAAAATTATGGTCTTTTAAGCGAAAATGAAAAATTTATTGTTGGTGTCTCTGGCGGAAAGGATTCTTTATGTCTTGTTCATCTTTTAAATGAATATAACAAAAAAGAATATAAAAATTGGGATTTTATTTGTGTTTATGTAAAGCCTGATTTTATTAAGTTTGATACAGAAAGATTAACAAAATTCTTTAAGAAATATAAAATAAAATATGAAATATTAGAAGCAAATATTTTAAAGAAGATAGAGAATAGTAAGAAAAGCCCTTGTTTTTTCTGTTCAAGAGAAAGAAAAAAGAGCCTTTTTAATTTCGCTGAAAAATTAAATATTAATAAAATTGTCTTAGCCCATCATTTAGAAGATGTAAATGAAACTTTTTTGTTAAATTTATTTTTTAACAGTGAAATCTCAACCTTTCTACCAAAACAAGATTTTTTTAATGGTAAATTTTATATTGTTAGACCTATGTATTATTTTACTAACTCTTTAATCAAAAATTATAACAAGATTTTTAAAATAAAACCAATAAAAAATCCTTGCCCTTATATAAAAAAGAATAGAAGAGAAGAAATAAGAAAATTTTTAGAGAAATACTATAAAATGGATGAAAGAATAAGGGAGAATATATTTAAGGGGATTAAAAATATCAAAGAGAAGTATTTACCCTGATTTCTTTCTATAATGTTTTCCTTCAAAGCCTCGATTAGTAGGAAAATAATATCTTTTCCCTTTTAATAATGGCGGTAGATAATCTTGCTCAACTCTTCCTTCGGGATAATTATGAGGATATTTATAATCTTTACCATAACCAAATTTCTCCATTAATTTTGTTACTGGATTTCTTAAATGTAAAGGAACCGGCTCATTATAGGTAGTTAGGGCATCTTCTTTTGCCTTATTATATGCCAAATATACCGCATTACTTTTTGGTGCCAAAGCAAGATAAATAGTTGCCTGTGCCAATGCTAATGAACATTCGGGCATTCCAACAAATTCACAAGCCTCTTTGGCGGAAGTTGCCACTACCAATGCCATTGGGTCGGCATTACCAATGTCTTCGGAAGCCAAGATAATTAATCTTCTTGCAATATATAATGGGTCGCAACCTGCTTCCAACATCCGAGCAAGCCAATATAAACCAGCATCCGCATCAGAACCTCTTACCGATTTTATAAATGCTGAGATAAGATTATAAAATTCTTCACCCTTTTTATCAAAATGTAAAACTTTCCTTTCTAAAAGTTTATCAATCTCTTCAATTTTGATTATTCTTTTTCCATTTTTATCTTTTTCACTACTTAAAGTAGCAAGTTCTAAAATATTTAAGGCAACTCGAGCATCACCATTAGAAATATGAGCAATATGCTCTAACACTTCTTCGCTTATTTCAATATCAAAATCTTTTAAACCATTAGGATGATTAATTGCCCTTTTTAAAATCTCTTTTATTTCATCAATACTTAATGGATTTAAAATATAAACTTTTAGACGAGAAAGCAAAGGAGGAATAATTTCAAAAGAAGGATTTTCAGTAGTAGCACAAATTAAAATAATTTTCCCTTTTTCTACATAAGGTAATAAGGCATCTTGTTGGGCTTTATTAAAATGGTGGATTTCATCAATAAAAATTATTGTCTGCCTCTTATAATATTTCAAATCTTTTTCGGCTAACTTTATTGCCCTTTTTACTTCATTAATCGTCGTATCAACAGCGCTAAAAGGGATAAAATTGGCATTACTCATCTCAGCAATAATCCTTGCCAAAGTAGTTTTTCCTGTTCCGGGTGGTCCCCAGAAAATTAAAGAATGTAATTTTCTTTTTTCTACCAACTTTCGAAAAGGACTATCATTAGAAAGTAAATGTCTCTGACCAACAATCTCATCAAGATTTTTTGGTCTTACCCTTTCTGCCAAAGGCGGTAAAAAACTACTCTTCTCAAAAAGTTCCATCAAAAAATTATAAGGCTTCAAAAATTAAATGTCAATGATTATTTTAAAAAAATTGATTTTCTTACTACTTTCCCTTCTGGCAGGTTTATTTCAATGAAATATATCCCCTTTGCTAAATCTTTTAGGGAAAGAGAATATTCCCCTTCTTTTTTATTAACTTTTCATCTCTTTTAACTAAACTACCTTTTATATCATAAATCTCAATTATAATTTTACCAGTAATATCTAAATAATATTCTAACATATCTTTGTAATAAGTTTTATTTAAACATAAAACAATTTTTTCGCTTCCTTCTAAATCTTTGCCTAAATATTCTTCTTCGTTTCTAAAGTATTTACCTTTTGTATAAAAGATATAAGTCTTCTTTTCTAAGATAGGAGAATTGCTACTACTTTCGGCAAGAAAAGAGATAAAAATATTTTCGTTCTTTTTTAGAGGAATTTTAACATTGTCTTCTTCATTTATTATATCAGTAATTTCACCATATAAGTTATGATAAGCAGAAACCAATTTTAAGGTTTCAATTTGAGTTATGGAAATAAAAGAAGATATTAAACCTAAATAATCAATTTCTGCCCCCTTTAGAAAAGAGAAATTTATTACTAACTCACCGTTATAATTTTTTAACTCTTCTCTTAAATCCCAATAGGTATATGCCCAATTTTTTCTTCCATAAATTGTTTCTGAGGAAGAAAAAGGCTGGTTTCTACCGCCAACAAGTTGTGTTTTACTTCTCAAAAGAATCACAATTATTCCGCCATTTGGCAAAGAAACTTCACCAAAATTGGCAATTAAATAACCGCTATCTTTTAATGAAAGATAATTATTATCAAAAGGTGTTAATATCTCATTTCGCCAATCTTTATTAGTATGGTCAATGAAAGAAATTGGTGAGATTGTATTTTGGTAACCAAAAATAAAATTATTAACAATTCCAATATTTAGGCTTTCGTTATGAGAAATTGACAAAAGAGAAAATTTATCAAAATAAGAAGAATCTTCATAATCTTCTTTAATAAAAATTTTATAAAAACCATCTTCTTCTTTTAAATTCTCTTTTAGAATATGATAATCAGTAGTTTCAGAAAAGGAAATTGGCAGAATATTATTATCTTCATAATATGTGGAAAAGGAATAGGGATAAATAATTGGGCAAGGGAGTTCACCCGGAGGCGGTTGAGTACCGCCACCTCCGCCGCCACTTTGATCAGAAATATAAAAAATAGAACTTCTCATATCCTGTATTGGTGGTTCATTTTTTATACTCTCAAATCTTGATTTAGCAATAATTTGAGCTTCATATCTGCCAGGATTACCATAGAAAGTAATTTCATAATAACCAGGTTCCTTATATTCATTATTAATTAATGTAATTGTATTAAGGTTTATGACTTTTAAAGTTACATAAGCAAAATCGGTAAGTTTAAATTCAATTTTGACACTATAAGGATTAGAAGCACGAGAAGCCTTAAAATCTTTAACTTCTACTCCTAAACGATAAATTTGGATTCCACAATCACTCTCCCATCTTCTTTCACCAATAATCATTCTGTCAAAATAAACCAACTTATTATTTTTTATTCCAATTGGAATAGTAATATGATTTATACCTTTGAATTGATTCCTGCCTGTTCCATAACTACCAAAAGTATAAATACTTTCACTTAAATCCTCTTTCCATCTTAAAAGTCTTGAATTAGAATTATCAGCAATCCATAAGGTTCCATCAAATTCAATGTCACTAATTTCAAAATCAAAAGTTCTTTCATTAACAAGAGTTGTCGTGTTATTATCCTTACGATGTTTTAATCTAACAATTCTTCGGCTATTACTATCTACGACATAAAGATAATATTCCTGATTATTTAAACTTCTTCCGCGGGCAATAATTCTTGGACTTTGTAGGCCCCAAAATTGTGCCTGAAAATTTCCATCATAATCAAATTTGATAATCCGATTATTAATTGAATCGCATACCCAAAAACTTCTTTCCGGACAAAGAGAATCGTTTGCCATGGTAGCAATGCCTAATGGAATAAAATTATAGGAAAAATTTCTTATATAAATAAGTGAATCTCTTTGCCAATCATATTTATATTTTAATATTCCCCATTCAGAAGAATTAGTTATAAATACATAACCGCCAGTATCCACAGCAATTCCCCGGAGACCTACAAAATAATTAGATATTAATGGTGGGTAATAAGCAGAAATATCTAATCTTGTTAAATCAGGAGAACTTATTTTTAGTATTCTATGCCAATAAACATCGTTTATGAAAACTAAATATTTATTTCTTATTAATCCAAATGAAATCGTAGGTTGGCCCATCAAATTACGTGCCAAATACGCTAGAGAAGTATCTCTTGTTAATTTTTTAAAAAAATTTAAAGTAATTGCCTGTAAGAAAGATATATAAAAAAGAAATAAAAAAAATAATATTTTCATTTAGCCCTCCTTTTTGATTCATAGTAAGAAGGATATTTTTCCATAAGTTCCTTTTCCCATTTAATCTTTTCTCTATTTTTTAAAGTATATTTTGGTCCACCAAATATAAAATTAAACTCCAATTGGCGAGTTAAAAAATGGTTAGGAAACTTTTTTTTCATTTCTTTAACAATATTTAACCATTCTTTTTCTAATTCCCTTCTTGCTCTTTCCTCCCTCATCTTAATAATTTTCCTTATCTTCTCTCTATTCTCTCTTCTTTCTTTCTCACTAAAACCTTCATAAACTTTGTTTAGAGTATAGTGCAGCAATTTATAATAAAAAAAGTAAAGATAAGGTAAAAGGTTACTATATTTATACTTTAAA
The DNA here is from genome assembly GCA_039801725.1 of candidate division WOR-3 bacterium. Lineage (NCBI taxonomy): Bacteria > Pseudomonadati > Caldifarciminota > Caldifarciminota bacterium. The sequence goes on from JBDRVE010000010.1 coordinate 38,196, forward strand.
ATTAAATTCTTAATTTTGTTAAGTAGTACTATCTTACTTCCTAAAAGTATGGGATCTCTAAAGGAAGCTAAAAAATTAATTATTTCTGCCTCTTTTTCTTCTCTTTGGGAATTTCTAAAGAATAAAATAATAGAATCTAATTTTTCAAAAACTCCTTCTGGAGAACAATACACTGAAATTATAAAAAATTTGATCGGAAGAATTTCCTTTTGGGTAGGAAATAAAAAAGGTTTTCCATCTTTAGTTAAAAAATCTTTTAGAAAAACACAATTAAAATTTCCATATATAGAATCATTGGGTTGAATGATAAAAGTATCAAGAGAAGGAGGTTCAGCATCTATATAAATACCAAACAGAGAGAGGTCAAAAAAGAATGTATCTTTATTATGGACAAAATAAATTCTATCTAAATTAATACCAAAGGCCCAACCCTCTTTAAAAATTAATTTTTTGGGATTATTTTCTTTATTTTTAAATTTTGGTTGAATAAAAATTGGTTCCCAGATAAAAAGCGTTTCTTTTGGTGCCTCAAAATAAGGAAATTCAAAAGAATTAAATATTAAAAAAGTTAAAATATTTATCATATCTCCTCCTAAGGTTTTTGCCTTCTCATACGTTCTGCACAAGTATCACAAAATTTATCAGGTATCCTTTGGCCCGGATACCGGTGAGGATACATTATGCATTTAAGAGCGGTTGCATGCTCATTAAGATTAAAAGCATGTCCAATCTCATGGGCAATTGTTGAGTTAATTACCCCATATGCTTCACCCCCATACGTTTGTTTAATATATTTAACAGCAATAACACATCTTGCTTCACCACGTACATCAGGTCTACAATAACAATATCCTAACAAAATACTTCTTGTATCCCAATGGCTTATAAGAACATATTTCACACCACATACATAAAGACACCAACTATCACGCGCTTTTTGAACCCATCCTTTATAATAATCATAATTCCACCACAGCCGGCTGCTTAAATCATCTTTCAACACATCAATAGTTTCCTTGTCCGGGAAAATATCGGTTACATATTGATTGTCTAAAACTACCTTAATATCCCATATCGTATCTCCTCTACTCCTATCTCCCGGTCTTATTCTCTTAATTTCATTTTGAATATAATTAAAATAACCAAAATCCATCCGTATAGGATATAAGGTATCTTCAGTAGCATCTGCTTCTATTGCAAGATAACCTGTTGGAATATCAGGATCGGATACGCCGCATTTGAACATCATCATAATTATAAAAAATAATATCAATACTAAATTTTTCTTCATTAAAAATTATAACTATGAAAAAAAAAAGTCAATAAGAAAAATTAATTTTTTAACATCAATTTCGTCCTTATTTTTCAAGGATTTTTTGAAATTATAAAAATTTATTTGTTAAAAATAAGGAAGGGTATAAGAAAATTCCCTCTTTTCCAGAGAGAAATATCATTGCTTACCTATATCGCAATTTTTTGTAAATATCTGATAAACTGTGCCTGAAAATTTCCATCATAATCAAATTTGATAATCCGATTATTAATTGAATCGCATACCCAAAAACTTCTTTCCGGACAAAGATAATCGTTTGCCATTACTGTAATACCACAGGCACAAATTGAATAATCATACTCTCGCACATAATCCAATTTGTCTCTATCCCAATTATATTGAAGCATAGTAATTTTTGTTTTAAAATCACCATAAGGAAGAGTGGGACTTCCCGAAGTAACAAAAAGAATCCCACCAGTATCAACAGATAAAGAATGAATTCTGAAATAATAACACCAATTAAGATTACCTGGGTAATAAAAAGCATCTATCTTCCAATTTTTAGGGTTATTAAAATCTGTGCCAAATATTATAGGCATTCTTTTCCAATTTGGATCACCAATAATAGTCACAACTTTATTTAAATCTTTTCGACAGACACTTGCTGAAGCCTTTGGCATACCCATAAAGAATGCTCGCCAATATTTAAGAGTAGTATCTCTTGTTGCTTTATAGGTTAAAGAAATTGTTTGAGAAAAAATAAAATTAACCAACAATAGAAATAAAGAGAAAAATCTCATTTTCCTTCTAATTTCTTAATCTTCGCTTCAAACTGTTTAGTAATCATTTTTACTTCGTAATTGTAAGGATATTTTTTCTTCAATTTCTTATATAACTTGTACCCTTTTTTGGGGTCGCACATAAAATAATTTCCACAAATGTTAAATTCGTGATATTCTGTGAGAATATGATTTGGAAATTTTTTTCTCATCTTATTTAACATTTTCTCCCGTTCATAAACCCATCTCCACGGATTTTTTTTATCTTCCACATCAGTCTTTATAACTGATACCCAATTGATATAAGGAAGAAGGATAGTATCTTTATATTTTTCAATAAGTTTTTCAAGTTTTCTCCAATCGCCTCCAGACTCATAATATTTTATAAAATCAAAAAATTCTTTCTTTTTCTCATCTGTTGGCTCTTTAAAATAGAGAATAATACTATCCATATATCTAATAATACTGTCTCTGAATCCTTGCTTTTCTTTGATTACCAAAGGAGTCCAAATTTTAATAGGTGTATAAATAGTAAATTTTCCATATTTAAATGGTAAATATTCAAAATATGAAAATCCGGTTTTTTCCAGTAAACGAAAATCGCGATAAAAGAACGGTGGATTGATTATATAAAAAGAATCGCCCGGAAAAATAGTTATAGTTTCCCTCTTAACCCATCCTTCGATTACCAATCGGGGTATTTTATACTTCTTTCCTTCACAAATTATATAAAAATCAAAATAATCTGAGGGCCAATCCAAAATTTGCTGAAGAAAAGGTGTGTCATTTTTATAGCAGAAAATTGTAATAATGGGTTCACCAATAAAAAGGGTCTCCTTATACGCTACCCATTTGGCTTTTGAAAAGATTATATTAATCAAAAATAAAAACAAAATAATTTTTTTCATCTCTGTGCTTTTTAATTTTAAGGGTGATTACTTCCATATCTTTTAGGTAAATAATAATCACGAAACCTTTGTTTACAATTATCACAAAAGAATTGATATGTGTGGGGTTGTAAGTATGGATACATTATACATAACCACCAATCACAATGAGTAGTATCTTGTGGGTCAAATACATGACCTATCTCATGAGCAAGAGCCACTGCTTTTAAGTAGTCTACCTTCATGTTGTTTTGATAGAGAGCATAAATATAACCACCTGCTACTATTGAAAGAGGTGCCCAATATTCTTCTTTAACACAGAAAGTTATTCCTGCAGCATAACGACCAGTAGCAACATTATAAAGAGAATCCGCTATTAAAACATACAGACACCAACTATCACCTTTCAAAAGCCAAGTGTCTCGATAGGTGTAATTTTGTATTAATAATCTTATTGTCTTCCTATTAATAGTATCATAATTTTCTTCAGTAGTATAGCGAAGTACAGACGGAATCACATTTTCTAAATTATTATTTTCCCCATACTCCTTTATTTCTTATTTACCATAAATATTATTACTTTCTTTAATCGCATCAGAAATTATTCCCATAGAAACCCACTTTTCTATAGTATACTTTCTATAATCCACTTCTATACCAATTGTGGTATCCGGAATGTCTGGGATACTTCTACTTCCACCGCCTCCGCCACCACCGCCACAATCTACCTTATAAAATAGCATAAATAATACACTTATTATTAGTAATATATATTTCACATAAAAATTATAATCATGAAAAAAAAAGTCAATAAGAAAAATTAATTTTTAAACATCAATTTCGTCCTTATTTTTCAAGGATTTTTTGAAATTATAAAAATTTATTTAACAAAATACAATAGAAGGTATGTGAAATTATGGCAGGAAGAAATTATATTTTATCTGATCTCTAAATAAGGAAAGATTTTTTTGATTTCTTCTTCCGGTAGAATTTCGTAATGGGAGAAATGCATTGAATAAGTTGCCCGACCGGAAGATAAGGAACGGATAGCAGTAGCATAGCCAAAAGTTTCTTTTAAAGGGACTATACCTGATAACACACGATATTCTTTTATTACTTCTATATTTAACACTTTTCCCCTTCTTGCTATTAAATCATTGATAATTACACCAACATATTCTTCCGGTGTTAGAATTTCTATATTCATTATTGGTTCTAATATAGTGGGATTGGCATTTTTATAGGCTTCATTAAAGGCATTATTAGCAGCCATTTGAAAAGCAAAATCAGAAGGGTTTTCTTTATTGTAGTTACCGTCTAAAATTTCAATTAAAATATTAGTAATCGGATAACCAATCAATAAGCCACTATTAGTAATACCAATTAAGGTTTCTTCTATTTTCGGATAAAAAATTTCAGGAATTTTTTCTTTGTCTGTATTAAAAACAATGTTAATCCCTTTCTCTTTTGGTGCTATTTTGATAGTAATCTCGGCTTGATGTAATTTATTATCAATTATTCGGGAAAATTTACCAATACCAATACTTTCTTTCGTTATCGTCTCCCGATAAGAGACCTGCGGTTTACCAATATGGCAAGGAACTTTGTAATCTCTCTGTAATCTATCAGTAATAATTTCTAAATGTAATTCACCCATTCCCATAATTATCCTTTGACCGGTTTCTTCATCATATTTTACTTTAAATGTTGGGTCTTCAATAGAAAGCAATTCTAAACTCTCTTGTAATCTTTTTTCATCCTTTTTTGTCTTCGGTTCAATTGTTGCAAAAATAACTGGTTCAGGAAAAGTTAAAGGTTCAAAAGCGATTGGTGCATGTAAATCACAAAGAGTATAACCAGTTTTCACATTTTTCAATCCAACAATTGCTCCAATCTCACCGGCTTTTAACTCTTCTACTTCTTCTTGCTTATTGGCATGCATTAATAATATTTTATTTACTCTTATCTTTTCCATTGTCGGCACAACTAAAATCTGTTTACCAATCCTAATCTTTCCCGAATAAATTCGGAAATAAGAAAGCAAACCACGATTAAAATCATTTTGGATTTTAAAAATTAAAGCAGATAAAGGCTGAGAAATATCGGCTTTTCTTTCTTCTACATTATTATTTTTTGGATGAAAACCAACTACCGGTGGTAGGTCAATTGGTGATGGCAAATAATCAACGATTGCGTCTAAAAGTGGTTGGATTCCTTTGTTTTTTAAGGCACTACCACATAATACCGGATAGAATTTTAAATTTAAAGTTCCTTTTCTTATTGCCTTTTTTATTAAATCAATTTCTATTTCTTCTCCTTTAAGATATTTTTCTAATATCTCTTCATCTTCTTCTGATAAAATTTCTATCATTTTTTCTCTCATTAATTTTGTTTTCTCTTTATAATCATCCGGTATTGGTAATTTATCATATTTTGCTCCCAAGGTTTCTTCATGCCAGATATATAAAACCTGTTCAACCAAATCGATCACTCCTTGAAAGTATTCTTCTGCTCCATAAGGAATTTGAATAGGCAAAGGTTTTAAAGATAATCTCTCTTCCATCATTTTTATTACCCTTTCAAAGTCAGAACCAATTCTATCAAGTTTATTAACAAAAGCAATCCTGGGAACTTTATATTTATCAGCCTGATGCCATACGGTCTCTGTTTGTGATTCTACTCCACCAACTCCACAAAAAACAATTACTGCTCCATCTAAAACTTTTAAACATCTTTCTACCTCAATTGTGAAGTCTACATGACCTGGTGTATCAATAATATTAATTTGATGGTCTTTCCAAAAACAAGTAGTGGCTGCAGAGGTAATAGTTATTCCTCTTTCCTTTTCCTGAATCATCCAGTCCATTGTAGCAGTTCCTTCATCTACTTCACCCATCCGATAAATCTTTCCGGTATAATACAAAATTCTCTCAGTTGTTGTGGTCTTACCTGCATCAATATGAGCAGCAATCCCAATATTTCTTATTCTTTTTATATATTCCATATATTTTATCAATTTTAATAAAATCAAGTAATTAGTCAATTTAATTAACTATAAATATTGGGCTAGAAAGGTTATCTTTATACCTGTACAAGTATTTGATTTATAAAAACTTATAGATATATACCATTTTTGCTATTTTGTAAAGAGAGTTATATTTAGATAGCAATATTCCTACCAATTATTTAAGTCCTACGGAATTATAAGAAATAAATTTGATATTAAAGTCATTAATAAAGCGAATATCGCCACCATTAATAAGGCGAATATTATTGGCATTAATAAAAATATTATTGTTCACATTAATAAAATTATTATTATTCACATAAAGGAGACCTACCCCCTATTACCCCCTCCTCAGAAATTTTTCTCCTCTATTAACCACCCTCGAATAACAAAAAGCTCTACGGGTAAAATATCGAGTTTTATTCTAATTCACAAATTTCCTATTAAATTAATAGTCATTATAATAATTATAGCAAAAATAAAAGATTTGTAAAGATAAAATTTGTTCCCAATTGTAAATTTATTAATAAAAGAAATCATTACCATAATAAGAATGAAGTCTTTTTATTCTTAATTTGTAACCATTATTTAACACATTTACTTCTTTTTGTTGACTTTATAAAAAATATTATTAAAATATTAATGATGTCTTCAAAATCGGAGGTTATTATGAAAAAATACCTTCCTTTATTATTTACTTTAATTTTTATTTCTTCCCTCTATTCAGCAGAAAGGATTGTTGTCGCTGAAGAAGCCTACCAAGAAGGTTGAGGTTCCTGCGCGACAGCCAGCAGTGTGCTGGACCAAATATCTTCAATATATCCAACAAGAATTGCCGCAATTGAAATGCATGTCTCTTCGGCTTATCCACTTTATTGTGCAGAGGCAAGAAGTAAAATGTATATGTATCCACCTCCTTACTATTATAATGGTCAATGGTATTATGTAACTCCTTATATGTGGTACGATGGTAAAAAAGGTGGCACAAGTTATTATAATTGGCAATATCTTTTGGAACAAAGAATGGGAGTTACTTCTGATTTAAATTTTGAATTTTCCGGTTGGTATAATCCAAATACAAGAAATGGTCATATTGAATTGACAATTACTAACGAATCTGGTAATCCAATTACTGGTCGGCTTCAATTTGTAATTACTGAAGATAGTATATATTATTCAGCACCAAACGGTGATGTTTGGCATAATCATGTCGCAAGAGATTATTTACCCGACCATAATGGTGAAATAATTACTGTGCCAGCAAATAGTTCTATTTCCCGAAGTAGAGATTTTACTATTTCTACTAATTGGAATCCTGATAAATGTAAAATAATTGCCTTTTTACAAGACAATAACCTTCAACCCGATTCAACAAAAGAGGTTTATCAAGGCGGAATGATAAAAATTAGGGAATTGACCGCTATTAGCGAAGTTACTAATATTTCTCCAAAACTTACTTTTATTTTCAATACTGGTAAACCAAAAATTAAATTAACCTGTGGAAATGAAGGTGAATTTGTGCTTCAAATATTTTCTACCGACGGAAAGGTTCTTCAGACAATCAAAGATTACTTTGTTGGCAAAGAAAAAGAACTTTCTCTTAATCTAAAAACCAAAGGAATCTATTTCTACAAACTAAACTTCTCCGGTAAGGAATACCAAGGAAAACTTGTTAATCTACAGTAATTAATCTTATTTTATTTATTTAATTTTTGGGCGGAGTTCTAATTCTCCGCCCTTTTATTTTTATTAAATTATTGACAGATATTTATATTTAGTTATTATTTAATTATGGGAGCAATTGAAACATTAAAAGAAAAAAAGATTAAAGCACCTCAGGGAAAAAGTTTATCTTGTAAAGGTTGGCATCAAGAGGCAGCATTAAGAATGCTTTGTAATAATTTAGACCCGGAAGTTGCTGAAAAGCCAGAAGAATTGATTGTTTATGGTGGTTGTGGAAAGGCAGCAAGAAATTGGGAATGTTTCTATGCGATTGTTGAAGCATTAAAAAATTTAGAAAATGATGAGACCCTTTTAATCCAATCAGGAAAGCCCGTAGGAATATTTAAAACCTTTTCTTATGCACCAAGGGTTTTGATTGCCAATTCTTTATTAGTTCCGGCTTGGGCAACTTGGGATTATTTTAGAAAATTAGAAGCAATGGGATTGATAATGTATGGTCAAATGACCGCAGGTAGTTGGATTTATATTGGAACACAAGGGATTATACAAGGAACCTATGAAACCTTTGCCAGTTGTGCCAAAAAGCATTTTGGGGGCTCGTTAAAAGGAAAATGGGTATTGACTGCGGGAATGGGCGGAATGTCCGGTGCCCAACCTTTAGCAGTCACAATGAACGAAGGAGTAATTTTGGATGTGGAAGTTGATCCAAAGAAGATTGAAAGGAGAGTAAAGCAAGGTTTCTGCGATATGATGGTTTTTGATTTGGATGAAGCATTAAGATTGGTCGATGAAGCAGTAAAAAAGAAAATTCCTCGTTCTATCGGTTTAGTTGGTAATGCGAGCGATATCCATCCAGAATTAGTAAGAAGAGGAATTATCCCTGATGTTTTAACTGACCAGACATCGGCTCACGATGAGTTAAACGGCTATGTTCCAGGAAGGATGAGTTTAGAAGAGGCATTAGAATTAAGAAGAAAAAATCCCGAAGAATATATTAAAAGAAGTTATGAATCAATGGCAAGACAGATGGAAGCAATGCTGGAAATGCAAAAGAAAGGTGCAGTTGCCTTTGATTACGGAAATAATATTCGTGGCCAAGCCTATAAAGCCGGAGTTAAAGATGCTTTTAATATTCCTGGTTTTGTTTTAGAATATATTAGACCACTTTTCTGCGAAGGAAGAGGTCCTTTTAGATGGGTCGCTTTATCAGGAAATAAAGAAGATATCTATCTCACCGATAAACTTGTTTTAGAATTATTTAAAGATAATGAAATTTTAGTCCGTTGGATTAAACTTGCCGAAGAAAAAATTCCTTTCCAAGGTTTGCCAGCAAGAATCTGTTGGCTTGGTTATGGAGAGAGAGCAAAATTTGGATTAGAGATTAATAAATTAGTAAGGGATGGAAAGATTGAAGCACCAATTGTTATTGGCAGAGACCATTTAGATACTGGTTCAGTGGCTTCACCAAATAGAGAGACAGAAAAAATGAAAGATGGTTCCGACGCAATTGCTGACTGGCC
>JBDRVE010000011.1 GCA_039801725.1 candidate division WOR-3 bacterium
ATAAATAGAATAATAAAAGAGATTAGTAATAAATTATCAATCAATCCTAATAATATCTTTAATAATATCTTTAGCAATATCTTTAAAAATATCTTAGGTAGTAACGGAAGGCAGAACGGAAGTGAGAACGGAAGGGAGGTTGGAAAGGGAGTGGAAAGTTTAAATAAAAAGGTAGAAGAGGTTAAGAAAGAGGAGAATAATAGTGAGAATACCCAAAAGATACCTGATAAATGTGAAAATAGATTCCCAAATTCGGGTCTTTGTAGGATAGGAGATAGCAAAGAGTTCAAAGAGATTTGTAAAAATTTTGGTGAGGCTTCAGATAGCAATAAGAGTTCAGATATCAATAAGAGCTCTCATTGTAAAAAGAGAGGTTTAACTTTTGATGAGTATCAAGATGAGAAGTGGTGGCGTATAAGGAAGCATTTAAAGGCGATGAGGGATGCCGGCATTCCGATACCGCAAGACCTTGTTGATAAATATCGTCTTAATGAGATTTTAGAAGGTGATGAGAATTGACATAATATATAAAATAGTTAAAATTAAAGTGGAGTTACGGCAAATGATTTAAAAAGGAGGTTAAAAATGAAAGTAAATAACTTAAAATTTTTTCTTTTAACTTTTCTTTCTCTTATTCCTACTCTTTTATTCTCCCAGGTTGATACTGCTTGGGTAAGAAGGTATAATGGTCCAACAAATGGTAATGATTCTGCTACCGCTCTTTTTGTTGATAACAATGGCAATGTCTATGTTACTGGTTATAGTCAGGGCTCTGGCACTTATTATGACTATGCGACCTTGAAGTATGATGCAAATGGCAACTTATTATGGATAAGAAGGTATAATGGTCCAGGAAATGGTTATGATTATGCGACTGCTCTTTTTGTTGATAACAATGGTAATGTGTATGTTACTGGTTATAGTCAGGGCTCTGGCACTTATTATGACTATGCGACAATTAAGTATATTCAAGAACAACCGGGTATGAGTGAAGGGAAGATAAAAAGAGAAGAGAAATCAGGTTTTTATGAAGCCAAGAAAACCTACGATGTTTCTGGCAAACTTGTAAAAGAAAACAAACTAAAAAAGGTATCTATTTTGTAAAAACCGAAAAGGGTAAAGAGAAAATATTAATTCTGAAGTAGTGAAAAATTTCCGATTTATAAAAATGGAAAAGTAGTGAATTTAATTTATTTTCCAAATCGCTTGACGAATAAAAAAATTTTGTTAAAATTTTACATAAATGAAGGCCGGGGCAGTAGTTCAGTGGGAGAACGCCTCGTTCGCAACGAGGAGGTCGGCGGTTCAAATCCGCTCTGCTCCAAAAATTTTCTTAAATAAGGTAGATGGTTCCCAAAAGAGTCTTTTTTACTAAAGGGGTTGGCAAACACCGGGATCGACTTTCTTCTTTTGAAGCGGCTTTGCGGGATGCCGGTATTGCCCAGTTTAATATTGTTCAGGTGTCAAGTATTTTACCACCTGGTTGTAAGATTATCTCCAAGCAGCAGGGTTTGAGATATATTATGCCAGGAGAAATTATTTTCTGTGTAATGAGTACTAATGCCACTAATGAGCCCCATCGGTTGATTGCTGCTTCGGTTGGTGTGGCGATTCCACGGGATAAAAATCAGTATGGTTATCTTTCAGAATACCATTCCTTTGGTGAATCAGAGGTGAAGGCCGGAGAGTATGCTGAAGACTTGGCAGCCCAAATGTTGGCCACCACCTTAGGAGTAGAGTTTGATCCAAATACCAGTTATGATGAGCGAAAAGAGATTTGGAAGATTTCGGGCAAAATCTATCGGACAATGAATATTACCCAAACAGCGATTGGTGATAAAAATGGTCTTTGGACAACCGTAATTGCCTGTGCGGTTTTGATACCATGAAAAAGGAATTTTTAAAAGAACCGACAAAACCTTTTGAGGTAAATTCTGATGATTCGATATACGATATCTTAAAGAAGATGGAAAAGATTTCTTTTCAGGGAAGGACATTGGCATTAGCGTTAAACATTTGGGAAAAGATGCTTTTGGATGATGTGATAATCTTTTTTGGCTTAGCGGGCGCAATGATTCCGGCAGGAATGAGAAAGATAATTGTCTATCTAATAAAAGAGCGGCTAATTGATTGTCTTGTTTCTACGGGTGCCAATCTTTTTCACGATATTCACGAAATAAGGGGAAAGTATCATTATCTTGGAAATCCTTGTGTGGATGATACTTTATTAAGAAAATGTAAGATTGATAGAATTTATGATACCTTTGCTAGTGAAGATGAGTTTATTGAGACCGATAATTTTATTATTTCTCTTTGTGAAAAGTTTGATCAAAAGAGATTATATACAACAAGAGAATTCCTTTATCTTTTGGGTAAAGAACTATCCCAATTTAAAGAAGAAGGAATTTTAAATACGGCTTATAAATATAATCTTCCAATTTATTGTCCGGCGATTGGTGATTCTTCAATTGGTATTGCCTTAACCGAAGGAAAAAGAAAAGGAAAATTGGATATTAAATTTGATATAATAAAAGATGTTTATGAGACCGCTTATCTCACTTCTTTAAAAAAATCTGGAGTTATCTATATTGGTGGTGGTGTGCCCAAGAATTTTATCCAGCAGACCGAAGTGACCGCACCTTATATTGGATTTAAAACTTATGGCCATTCTTATGCGATTCAATTTACAATGGATTCACCCCAGTGGGGAGGTCTTTCTGGTTGTACTTTTTCAGAAGCCCAATCTTGGGGAAAGATTGCCTTAGATGCGAAGATGATTACCTGTTATTGTGATGCTACAATTGCTTTACCAATTATTGTTTCTGCTTTGGCACAGAAAAAGATAAAGAGAGAGAAAGTTATTCAATTTAAAGATTTAGATAAAGAGAATTTTAAAGTAATTTAAAAAGGAGGAGGTTATGGCAATTGTTGATATTAGTGTTGTGCCGGTAGGCACTAACACACCAAGTGTGAGTAATTTTGTAAAAGAGGCTGTCGAGATTATCAAAAAATCGGGTTTAAAATATCAGGTAAATCCGATGGGCACAACGATTGAAGGTGATTTGGTAAAAATCTTTGATTTAATAAAGGTAATTCATCAACACCTTTTTGTTCTTGGTTGCCAAAGGGTATTAACGACTATTAAGATTGATGAGCGGATTGATAAATATCAGACAATGGAGGATAAAGTAAAAAAAGTAATTAGTGAATAGGAGGTTTTAATGTCTTCTTTATGGGAAAAGGTGAAAAATTGGTTAGAGGATACAACAAAGCAAGTATTAAAAGAGACTGAAGATTTATCAAAAAAGGGAAGGCTAAAGATGCAAATCAGTTCTTTAAATCGGGAGATTGATAAAAAATTCTCTTATTTGGGTGGTTTGGTTTATCAATTGATTAATGAAGGTAAAACTGACATTGCCGAAGATGAAAAAGTAAAAGAAGTAATTTTGGAGATTAAGAAATTAGAGGAGGAGTTAAAATTAAAAGAGGAGGAATATAAAAAAGTTTAATTAATGGATGAAAGGGAAAGGATATTAAGGTTATTAGAAGAAGGGAAGATAACTGCTGAGGAGGCGATAAGATTATTAGAACTTTTAAGTAAGAAAGAGAAACGTACCTCTTTTTTTGAAATCTTTGAAGAGATTCCGGAAGTGATAAGTGAGATTTTTATAAAGATTGGTGATTCTTTAAAAACCCATTATGAGACCCTTTTTCTTTCTCCGCGCGAGAAGATAATTATTGAAAGTGTTAGTGGTGATATTGAAATTTTTGGCAAAGAGATTTCCGAGATAAGAATTGAAAAAACTGGTTTTAGTAAAGTAAATAGTGAAAAGGAATTTTTAAAAATTTCCTCTTTAAAAGGTAACTTAAAGATTGAAACTAATTGCCAAACAGAAATAAAATTTTCAACGATTAGTGGTCGATTAGCGATTTTTTCCATTAAGAAAGGAATAGATTTCCAAACATTTTCTGGAAAGGTTTTTGGAAAAAATCTTTCGGGTAAGATTAAAGGTGAAACGATTTCGGGCGATATTGAGTTAATTGTTGATGACTTTTCTCAAATAGAATTGGCGACGAAGAGTGGTGAAATATTATTAGAATTGAAAGAAAATATCGAAGCCAATTTAGAATTTTTTGGTAAAAGAGAAAAATTGGATTGTGAATTTTCCATAGAGATTATTGAAGAGAAAGAAAACTATTTAAAAGGAGTGATTAACAAACAAGGAAACTTGATAAAAATAAGAAATGAATTTGGCAAAACAAAAATAAGAAAAAGCAACTTATGAAAAAGATCCTTTTGACTAATGACGACGGAATTCATTCTCCTTCTTTGGAGTATCTTTATGAGAAGTTAAAAGATTTGGGCGAGGTTTATGTTTGTGCTTCGGAAGAGAATCGTTCAGCAGCCAGCCATTCTTTTACTTTAAGAAAGCCGATAAAGATTTGTGAGATAAAAAAGAACTGGTATAGTGTCTTTGGCACACCTACTGATGCGGTTTTACTTTTTTATCATGCTATTTCCAATAAGAAGGTTGACCTTTTAATTGCCGGAATAAATGATAGTCCCAATTTGGGAGAAGATATTTTATATTCGGGAACAGTTGCCTGTGCCTTAGAAGGAACAATTTTGGGAATTAATTCCTTTGCGGTCTCCTTTGTGGAGAATAATAAAAACTTGGATATTGCCTTAGATTTAATATATAACTTAGCAAAAAATATCTTAAAATATGGCTTACCCAAGATGACCTTTTTAAATATCAATATTCCTAATAAAGAGATAAAAGGAATAAAGATAACAAAATTGGGCAAAAGGATATATAAAGATATGGCAATTCCAGTAAAGAATGGCAATGATTTGTGCTATATAATTGATGGTGAGATGGATTTTGTTAAGAAAAGAGGGACTGATTTTGATGCGATAGAAAAAGGATATATTTCAATAACTCCCCTCCATTTAGATATGACCAATTACAAAGTAATAAAAAAATTAGAGAAAAGATTTAAGAACCTTCTAAATTTTTAAATGGCAATCAAAAGGATAATTGTTGCGATATTTTTAAGTTTATTATTTATTTTTCTTTCCTTTTTTCTCAGTAAGTTAATAAACAAAACATTAAAACAAAAGAATATAGAAAAACGGATAGTGAGATTAATAGACCGGGTTATATTTTATGCTATCCTTTTTATTGGTTTATTAATAGTTTTAGGATACTTAAAAATAAACATTACCGGTTTAATTGCTGGTGCTGGAATTATTGGTTTAACTATCAGTTGGGCATTAAGCGATATTATGAGAAACATTATTGCTGGTTTACTTTTATTAATTATGCGACCTTTTAAAATTGGTGATAAAATAGAAATTCAGGGTTTAGCGGGAATTGTTAGGAGTATTAATTTGCGATATACTTTGATTGAAAAAGATAACGGCGAAAAGATTTTAATTCCCAATGTAAACACCTTAACCAATCCGGTAATTATAAAAGAAACCAAAGAGTAATTAATTGACTTTAAAAAATAATTTAAATATAATAATTAAATAAGCGGGTATAGTGTAATGGTAGCACGAAGCCTTCCCAAGGCTTTAGTGGGGGTTCGAATCCCCTTACCCGCTGGTAAAAATTATGAGAAAGATATCCTTAATACTCTTTTTCTTTTCTTTACCGGTTTTGGCATTTAAAATTTATTTTGATTATGATAATTGGGAAGCAAGGTTTATAAAAGAACCTTTAGACACTTTTTCTATTCCAGATTTAAATTATCGGATTAAAAATTATCTTCGCGGACTTACCTACGATAGTGATAAGACTTTAGAAGAGTATCTTTTGTTAAATCCCCGGGTGGAAAGGAGGTTTAACCATTTATTTTTAAATTACCAAGAAGAGAAAAAGAATTTTCTTTCGGACGGTAGTCAGATAATTGAATATTCCTTATCTTTAAAGCCCGATCTTTTTGGTTTGATTGCTAAGAAAACGGGTGAAAGGTTTTTAATTGGAGAACTTGCTTGTCCATTGTGTAAGAGACCTTGGCCAAAAGATATGCCCATTCCTGAAGGGGTAAAACTCATTCCTTACGAAGAGATTGGTATCGTTAAAGAAAAATATACTGGTATAATTATTGACTGTCGCCATCTTTCATTAAAACCAGCGATTTTCCCAAAAATTTATAATGAAGATTTGAAAGAGATTTATTCCTTAAACTTTTGCGATTCTTTAAGTTTAATAGAAAATGGTGTCGTTTCTTATGTAAAAAGTTTGGATTCTGCTTATCGTCATAAAAAAGCCGGAAATTTTCCTCTTTATCTTTCAGGATTAAAGGCTGTTGGAAAAAATAAATGTGATATCGTTATTTCTAACAAGGATGCTTTAATTTTACACGGTTCTTTAAATAATCTTAAATTATTAGAAAAAGCAAGGGTAATAATTGTTTACAAAGATGCCGCTACCTCTGAAAAATGAAATTATTTATGGTCCAGTAAATAGTAAAAGATTAGGCCGGTCTTTAGGAATTAATATTATCTCAGCAAAAGAAAAAATTTGTAGTTTTAATTGTATTTATTGCCAATACGGCATAACAAAAAAAACTTCGGGTACTTTTTTTTCAACCGAAGAGATCGAGAAAGCATTAGTTGATTTTTTTAATAATCCGCGATCGATCGATTACCTAACTTTCTCCGGAAATGGTGAACCTACTTTACATCCCGAGTTTGCTAGAATAGTGAAAAAGGTAAAGGAATTGAGGGATAAATATGCTCCTTCGGTGCCGATCGCTTTGCTTTCCAATTCTTCTAATATTATTAATTTATCTTATGAAACCTTAGAGATGATTGATGTGAAAATCTTTAAATTAGATGCTGGTAATGAAGAACTTTTCTTAAAGATTAATCGGCCATTAATAAAAATTACCCTTGAAGAGATTGTTAAAGGTTTAAAAAAGGTTGCTCGGAAATTTCCTATAACTATTCAAACAATGTTTATTATTTTTAACAATGAGAATAATTACGAGAAAAAGGCATTAAAGGATTATCTTTTTAGAATAAAAGAGATCAATCCGGCATTTATTCAAATCTATTCTTCTGACCGACCGGTTGCTGAGACAAATGTTTCTCCGATTACTAATGAAAAACTAAAAAAGTTAGAAGAGATAATTCATAAAAAGACAAAAGTTTTAACAAGGGCTTATTTAAATGTTCCTTTAGCAGTCAGATTAGGACTGGAAAGATGATAGTTTTTCATATTCTTTTGGAAATTGCTGTTTTAATTTTGGGTATTTTTGTTCTTAAATTAGCAATCCAAAGAGCCGGAATTTGGACCTATCCTTTTAAAAAGTATCGCCAATTCTCTTATATCTTATTTTTCCTGGCCTTCCTTGGTTTTATTTTTGGTGAATTGATAAGAAAAGGGAAGAGAATACCTGGACATAAATTTTTAGGAATTACCATTTTAATTATTCTCCTGCTAAGTTTGATTTGGGAAGAGAGGAACTACCAGAGAAGGCTACCACCGAGCCAAACCCTTCAACCTTATTTAACTTTACTCGGTCTTTCCTTAATTATTGCTCAAATTTTCTTAGCAATATTTTCTTAATGAAGTTATTTCTTTATCAAGATGAAAAAATAAAAAATTTCCTACCTTTAACTTATTTGAGAAGCTTTTCTTCTTTGAGGCTGGGTTTTTTTAAAATCATTGATTACTTTAAAAACCTTTTTCCGAAAACCGCTATCTGGGAGATTGATAAATTACCGATCAATTTAGAAAGAGGGTATTATCTACTTATTAGGTTTTTACCAAGAGAGAGGTTAGAAGATTGGCAGGAAAATATTACTTTTAAATATCAAGGTCAAGTTGTGGGTTATTATCAATATAATGATAAAAAAGAGAGAAGAGAGATAAATCTTGATGGTTTTTTGTTGGAAAATTTGTGGGATTTAATAAAATGCCAAACAGAATTTTCACCTATCTGGCAGAAATCATTCAGAAAAGAGAAATTGGCAAGAAACTTTTCTTTTCGGATTTATGGCAGAAAGGATTTAGTTTTTATAAATAAAAACACCAAGATATTAGGAGAGTTGATTTTAAATTTAGAGAAAGGTCCAATAATAATTGAAGAGGCAACATTAAAAGGATTTAATTATTTAGAGGGTCCCTGTTATATTGGGAAAAATACTGTTATTGATAACGCAAAGATTCGTAGTTTTACCACCATTGGTGAAAACTGTCGGATTTCGGGAGAGATTGAGGCAAGCGTTTTTTTAGATTTTGTAAATAAACATCACGAAGGTTTTATTGGTCATTCCTATATTGGTAGTTGGGTAAATTTGGGTGCTTACACAACAAATTCCGATTTAAAAAACAACTATTCTTCGGTGAAAATAAAGATAAAAAATAAAATTTATGACACTAAAATGTTAAAATTTGGTTGTGTCATCGGCGACCATACAAAAACAGCAATTGGTACCTTAATTCCTACTGGTGCCATTTTGGGAATCTGTGTGAATATTAAAAAAGGTGGTCCTTGTGAAAAATTTTATCCTTCTTTCTATTGGGACAAAAATAAAAAATGGGATTTTAAAAGATTGATAAAAACGATGGAAATAGTTATGGCAAGAAGAGGTGAAAAATTAAAAAAGGAAGATAGGGAATTATTAAAAAAGATTTATGAAAAGAAAGATAGACCTATTTAATTTTTCTTTAGGAATAGATATTGGCGGTACTAACATCAAAATTGGTTTGGTAAAAAATAACAATAAGATTATTAAAAAAAGAATTTTTAAAAATCAGAGAGATTTTGATAATAAAGAGTTTATTAACTATTTGATAAATATTATTGAACAATTTATAAAAGGTTATAAGATAAATAAAATTGGAATTGGTATTGCCGGTTATCTTCTTTACGAAAAGGGGATATTAAAATTTTCTCCTAACCTACCAAGGTTAAAAAATCTTCCTTTAAAAGAAATTATCGAAAAATATTTTCAGATAGAAACTTTTGTTTTAAACGATGCTGATGCGATGGCGATTGGCGAATATTTCTATCACGCTAAAAGATATAAAAACTTAATAACAATAACCTTAGGGACTGGCGTTGGCAGCGGGATTATTATCGATCGCCGTCTCCTTTATAACAGCGAATTTGGTCACACCATATTAATTCCTAATGGTTATTTATGTTCTTGTGGTAAAAAGGGGTGTGTTGAAAGTTATTTAGGAAGTTACGGAATGTTAAAAATAGCAGAAGATTTTTATAAAGAAAAAGTTAAAGAATTAACACCAAAAAAGATTTATGAAAGAGCGAAAAAAGGAGATAAAAAAGCGATAAAAACAATTGAGAGGTATTCTTATTATTTGGCAATTGCTTTAAGTAATTTGGCAAACTTATTTAATCCGGAGATAATTATTCTAAATGGCGGAATAAGTAATATGGGTAATCTATTATTAAAATCTATTAAACCAATATTAAAAGAAAATATTTTCTCTTTACCGAAAATAAAAATCTCTAATTTAAAAACTCTTGCCGGAATTGTTGGTGCTGTTAACTTTTCTAAATTTTAAAATAATTTTATTTTATTTTCGATAATTGTTTGTTGAAGTATCTCCTTTAAAGAGAAGGGTTTTTTTATTCGGTAAATCAAAGCTCCGTTATTATATATCCTTTCAAACAATTCAGGTTTAGAATCACAATATTCCTTAGTGAAAAAAATAGATTGGGGATAACTTTGTTTTTCACCAATATAAATATAGTGAAATAGAGAATTTTGAAAGGAATTTTCGTATTCATCAAAAAGGGTGAAGAGAATATGGGCGGGATAAGTGGGTCGATAAAGAATTCCCGGTAGCCAGATGCCAGCGTCGCCATAGTTTACCAGTATTGGTTCTTTAGCCGGCAGATTTCTTTTTATCCATTGAAAAGCCTTTAAATCATTCTTAGTTACCGCATAAGATTGGTTATTAAAGAGATAATGATAAAAATTTCTTCCTAAAAACTCTTCAATCACTAATTTGATAGGCGACCGGCGGGCAATCTCTTCTTTAGAAAACTCTTTATTATTAACTTTCCATATTATTAAGGTGCAACAAAATAGAATCCCATAAATTGAAATTAGAATCGACAATTTTTTTATCGGCTTTAATAATTTAAAAAGCGCAGCAATAAGAAGGGCAGCCGGTAAAAAAATAAAAAGAGATGTACGGTCTGGGTAAAATAACAGACTAAAATAAGAAGGTTTAAAAAGATTTAAATAGAGAAGAAATAAAGGAATGATTAAAAGTTTAATAACTTCAATTAGGAATTCTCTTTTTTTAATATTTGTAAAAAATCCAATAAGCGTTAAAAGAAATATCGGAGTTCCTATTCGGATACTCATTGCCAAGGGTAATAGATAATTTGGATTTATTTTTTGAAGAATAGCAAGACGGCTTGTTATTGGTTGTAAAATTAACTCTTTTGCGTAATTCCAAAGATAGAGATTCCAATCAAAAATTGTGTGCCATTCCCTCGAAGAAATTTCAACTTTTTTAAAAATTATTCCGTAAGGAAGGACTAAGGGAAGGGAAATTGTTAATGTTAATAGAATTTTAATAAAATATTTTTTCGCAAAAGTGATCTGTTTGATAATTTGCCAACCGGTTAAGAAAAGCAAGATAAAAATAAAAGCAAGAAAGGGCATAAAATGGGTTAAAAAGGCTGCAGAAAGAAGAAGGGATAATAGAAAAATATTTACCAAAGAAATTTCATTTTTATTAATCTCTTGATAAAAGAAATAGTAAGCACAAAGAAGAAAGAAAAATGATAATACTGAGGGGTTGCCGCCCCAGTGAAGATACTGTTGGGGGTCGCGGGATAATATTGTTAAGGCAACAGCAGTGATAAAGGAGATATTGGGATTAAAATAACAACGTAAAAAAGCATAAAAGCCCAGGAGAATTAAGAAGTGAGAAAAAAGAGCAAGAAAAAAAGAACTCCGATAAGGGGGGATTTTTCCTAAGGTTGACCAGATGGCTGCTAAAACCGGAAATCCCACACCATGGGCACCAAATCCTGGCATATTAAAAATTGGTTGATAATTCTTAGGAATCCCTTTCCATAAAAGTACCAGTGCGCTATTATAAGTGTGCATACTCATATCGCCACCAGCAGGTGCTTCGTTAATAAGACTTGGTAAAAATCTTAAAAATCCCAGAGCGGCTAAAATAACTAAATATTTTATTGGTAAAGAGATTTTAAATTTTTTTTCTTTTTTTAGAAAGATAAGAATTAAAAATAAAACTACACAAAAAATAATTGTTCCCCAAAGCCAAAAATCCCACGATAAGAAATAAAGAGAAAAAAAGGAAATTATCCAGTAAGTGAGAGAGAGCGCGATAATAAAACATAATTGAAGCAAAAAATCTTCTTTAAAAAACTTGGTAAAAATTAAAAAAATACCAGGGAAAAGAATGGTAACAAGAATAAGCATAAATTATTGTATAATTAAAAAAAGAAAAATCAATTTTAAGATTGGCGGAGGTGGGTAGGAATCGAACCTACCACAAGCCTTTTGGGCTTGCGAGCGGGTTTGAAGCCCGTCAGGCACACCAGCACCCAGCCACCTCCGATAAAAAAGTATATTAAAATTCGAATAAAAATCAATTATCTTCAAACTTGACAATCTTTAAAAAATTGTTATAATTATTTATGTCGAAAACTTTAATTATTTTTCCTACCTATAATGAAGCCGAAAATATCCGTGATATTATTAATGCGGTATTAAATATTTCACCGGATATTGATGTTTTGGTAATCGATGATAATTCACCGGATAAAACTTATGAAATAGTAGAAGAAATGGCAAAGGAGAATAAAAGAATAAATTTGATAAAAAGAGAAAAAAAATTAGGATTGGGTACGGCTTACATTTTAGGCTTTAAATATGCTATTGAGAAAAATTATGATTACTGTTTTGAAATGGATGCCGATTTTTCTCATAACCCTAATGATATCCCACGGTTTTTAGCATTGATGAATGAATACGATTTGGTTATTGGTTCCCGATATATTTCCGGAATCTCGGTAGTTAATTGGCCATTAAAGAGATTATTATTAAGTTATTTCGCCAATATTTATGCCCGAGTTTTAACTGGTTGTCCGATAAAGGACTTAACAAGTGGTTTTAAATGTTATAAGGTTTCGGCATTAAAGAAGATTGATTTAAATAAGTTAAAAATGGATGGTTATGCCTTTCAGATCGAAATCCATTGGCACTTCTGGCGAAATAATTTTAAGATAAAGGAAATCCCAATTATCTTTGTTGAAAGACGTTCTGGTGAGAGCAAAATGTCAAAAAGAATTATCGGGCAAGCCTTTATCTTTGTTTTGAAACTCTTCTTCCGTCGCCTTTTCAATCTTTAAAATCTCGTATTGTTCGTTATTAAATTCAACAATCTCACCAACTTTTCTATTAAGAAATTTCGCACCAAAAGGTGAGCAGTAAGAGATAATATTTTTTTCTTTTGGATAATTAAGAAAACGGACATCAAAGGGACCAAGAAAAAAATACTCAAATTCTTTGTGGCTTTTTAATTCTCTTAGTGTCACCTTAGTTCCTGGTTCAACAAATTGAGCAGTTATTTTAGTGAAATCAATCGGTTGGGAGATTTTTAATTCCTCCGTTAATTGTTTTATCCAATTTAAAAGTCGGTGTCTTTCTTCTTTGGCAATTTTGTATTCATAATTTTCACTCAAATCGCCGTGACTTCTTGCCCTTTGTAAATCTTCAGCGTTCTTTTTTAATTTTTCGTTGAGAATTTTTAATTCGATTTTTGCCCTTTCAATTCCTTCTTTAGTATGATAGATTACTTTCTTTTCCTTTTTTTCAAAGAAAATTCTTAGAGCCTCTTTTTCATTCTGTTTAAAAATTGGTAAAGAAAGGATTCGTTCTTTGATATTTTCTAATTCTTTTTCACCAATTTCCTCTTCTTCCAAAATTCTGAAGACCATTTTTTTAAGAAAAGCGGTGTGTCCTTTTCTATCCTTTAGTGAAAGGAGATCGGCAATTCTTAATAAAATCTGATAAACCTTAAATTTCTCTTTTAAAAGATTTAATCGGTTTTTTAGCAGATAGACAAACTCATCAATCTTTTCTAAATAGGAATAAAAAATTTCTTCAACCTCCTCTTCCTTAATTTCAATTTTGTTTTTAACCTTTTTCGCTGTTGGTTTATTGGGTGTTTTCTCCTTTTCTTTAATTTCCCTGGTTAAAGAAAAATTATTAAAAACAAAATCAATGGGATATTTTATAATTTTTTCTTCGTCAATCTTTTTTAAAACCATTTGGTCAAAAAGAAAATCGTAAGAGATTATTTGGTAGGGTACGTTTTGATAATAAATTATTTTATCAGGGGTAAAGCGGTATAAGAAATTTTCTAAGCGGATGAGGGCTTTTAAAAAGTTGTTTAAATCGGTATAAAAAATTTCGGATTTTTCTAAGAACTTTCTTTCTTCTTCTCCTTGGTAGATCGATTTTAAGACTTCACTAATTTCCCTTTTTAATTCTTCTTCTGGCTGTAATTCAAATATTTTTTTTAGAACTTTTAATAAATCCTCTTTTCTATTCAAAGAAAAAAAATGGTCTTTGGCTAATTTTAAAAAAGTTAATTTTAAATCAATTTTTGATTTGGGCAAAAGATCGATTATTGTTAAAATAATTTCGCCAGAAACATCATTATTTTCGCTAAAAAGGTTTAGCAAAAAATTTTCCAGTTCAGGAAAATTCTTCTGTTTTATTAAATTTTTAATTTCTTCAATAATTTTCATTTTAAAATTATATAAAGAATTTTGGGCTTCGTCAAGAAGGTAAAAAGGCGTTTCTGGGCCTTTATCCTATTTGAAGGGATGCCAGGCGAAAGGAGGAAGGAGTTTAGGAAGGGAGGCCCAGAAACGCCATCCTTGTTAGTAGAGGATTACCTTTTTTATTTTTTTACCCTCTTGGATAAGGAAATAGACTCCCCTTTTAATTCTCTTTTCTACTTTGCTACCAGTGGTATTATAGATAGAGATATTCTTTTGTTTTAGGCTCTCTAAAGAAATTGTCTTCCAAGAGGTAATACCTTTTTTCTCTTCGCTTTTCTTTATAGAATAAAGTTCTTGAGGTGGAATATAAAGCCAGAGTTCTAATGTCTTATTTCCTTTTAAGGCATAAATCCAGCCATTAACATAAGATAAAGCACCGCCATCCTTTACTTTCTTATTGAAAGGTTCGGTTGGAATCGGTTCTAAAGGTAGCCATTCATTATTTTCAATATTATAAAGATAGAACTCAGTAGTATTATTTCCTTTTAAGGCATAAATATATTTTTCGTTATCGGTTGTTAAAGAAGCACCGGGTCCGGCTGTTTTTTTCTTCATAGCGCTTGGTGTAAAGAAGAGAGGCATCGGTTCTCTTGTTTCCCAAGAATCAAGGGCAACATTATAGACATAAA
This sequence comes from candidate division WOR-3 bacterium, assembly GCA_039801725.1. Classification (NCBI taxonomy): domain Bacteria; kingdom Pseudomonadati; phylum Caldifarciminota; species Caldifarciminota bacterium. The sequence goes on from JBDRVE010000011.1 coordinate 14,454, forward strand.
ATTCGTTACTCTTTCCTTTTAAGAAATAGAGGTATTGGTTTTGGAAATTAACTAAGGCACTTCCTTTTACTGCTCCTTTATTAAGAGTTCCTTTAGGAATATCCTTTAAGAAAATAAAAGTATCTTTTTCAATATCATAGCAAAGGAATTTATCAGAGCCACCACCGAGAGTTAAATAGAGGAATTTACCGTTTTCGTTCTCTAAATATACAATTGAAGCGCCATCTTTTATTTTGCCAGGGATGTCTTTTAGTTTTTCCCAGTTTTTGGTTTCTAAATCATAAGCATAAAATTCGTTTGTTTTATTTCCTTTCACAAGATAGATTTTATTATTACCACTTGTTAAGGCACCACCTTTCATGCCTTTGTTTTTCTCTCCCTTTGGAATATCAGGTTCTTGGTACCACTTATCCAAGCGAGGGTTATATTTATAAAATTCAAAAGTATTATTTCCTTTGGTCGCATAGAGATAGTCATTGATAAATGTTAAAGCACCGCCGGAACCAATTCGATATGGACTGTATTCTAAAATAGGCATATCTCTTCTTAATACCCAGCCAGAAAATCCAGGTGGTGGGATATAAGGTTTTTTACCGCTAAAGGTGCCAACTAAAGTATCATTTGCGGGATTCTGGTCATAAATATTATTAAGATAGGCTAAGACACTAAAATCACCTTCTTCAACTCTAAACATTGGGAAATAGATAATCCTTTCTTCATTTTCACCTAAGGCATAAACCATTTTATCTTGAGAATAGATTAATTCATCTTTGCTATTCTTAATAAGGAAAGTAATTTTGAATGTTTCGGTATGATAACTATAATTCTTTACTTTTACTTCAGGTGAAATGAGGATATCGGTCTCATATTCGCCAATTGGTTGTAAAATTTCAATTAAACCAACATCACGGGAACTTAATGAGAAATCGTTATCAGAATAGAAATAATCAAACTTTTCATTATTACTTAAATCCATATCATTTGCTAATATTACCTTCATCACAATCTTATATTCATTTTCGCCTACATTAAAAGGAGTAAAAGAAATTTCTCTTTCACTAAATCTTTCCATTGTTGTTGATATTGTATCACCGTAAATAATCTGGTCATCTAAATAGATTTCGCAAATTGCAAGAAATTCTTCATCACAATTGCCACAGTTTTCAAAAAGTCCTACTGGAATAACTTCTCCTTGTGGTACATAACCAACCGGATAGATAATTTCTTTTATTCCAACATCATGATATTCGCCTTCATATACTAAAACATTTTTCGTTAATTCATCATTATAGGGATTTTTATCTAAGGAAAATTGGGTTTTCGCAATAGCAACATATTCACCAGTCGAAGCATTCCAAGGAGTAGATGCTTGAATAGTTAAAGTTTCTTCTGGTGCTAAATAGAGATTATCAATTATGGTATAATAAACTAATTGATTATTATTATTTTTGATACTAATTTCTAAACTAAAATTGTTAGCCGCTTCTGTGCCAAAATTCTTAATGGTTACTTTTGGATAAATTAAAGAAGGAACTTCTATCTTTCTTGGTCTAATAATATTGATTACACCAACATCATAAGGAGTTAATCGGACACCGGAGACGTCATCAATATAACAGGAGTTAACACCAAAGAGTCCGACATTCCTAAAAGCAATAAAGATAGGAATTGAGTCAAATTGGTTTAAAGGAATTACTCTTAAAGAATATTCTTTGCCCTTAAAACCAAAGGCATCGACTCGGGCATAGAAATTTTCCGGTTTATTACCCGTAATTGATACCCAGACTTCTAAAGATTCTCGGAAATTTTTATTATGTGCCCGATAATAGAATTTTAATGTATCTTTACCTGGAACAGGGAAAAGTTGTTTGGTTACAAGCCAGTCATCATTTCTTATATTCTTTCTTTCAAATCTACTGCGGGCGCAAGCCGGTGGTGAATAGTTTTTTGCTGGTGAGCGTCGCCAACAGACAATACCATTATCCATATTATATATCTGCCACCCCTCCGGCGGAAATTTTCTGTCAGAAAAACTCTCATTAAGAATATTAGAAAAGACGAAAGAGAATATAATAATACTTAAAACTAATACATTTTTATTTTTAAGATAAAACATACACACCTCCTGCTAAATTTATTTCAATTATAAAAATACATTTTTAATGCCATAATTTAGAAAAATATTTTTAATAAGTTTATAGTTTTTAAGGGCTTAAAAATATTACAAAATTAAAATTTAATTATGATGCGACATATATTTAATTAAATTGTAACTTTTTAAAATTGAAGGACTTTTTATATGCGACTATGGTCCGACACTTACTTTAACCATATTTTCTTTTGTTAATAATTCTTTTGTTAAATTTAAAGCCTCTTCTTTCTCTATTTTCTTTACTTCTTCTATCATTTCTTTAAAATCTTTATATTTTAAAAAGGGGTTGAAAGAGATAAATTTTAAAAGCCCCTTTTCGCCTTCTTCTTTCATTTTAATTATTTCAATATTTATTATCTTTTTTACTAAATCTAACTTTTTCTTATCTATTTCTAAATTTCTTAAAGTTATCCACAGATTTTTATCAACTTCTTTAATATATTTTGGAGATGAGATACCAAGATAGATAAAAAGTCCGCCATTAGTATTTGTCCATTTCAATTTTAAATCTATCATATAAGTATATTTTTCTAATTTATCTTCTAAATAATCGTGAAGGATAGTTTTTAAAACTTCCCAGGAGATATCATACCTTTTAATTTCAAATCCGTAAACAGTCTCAACATTCTTCATACCTACTTTTTTAATATAAATCTCTTTTTTATTATGATTTACATAATAGGGCAAAGGCATTTCACCCCTTTTTGGAATATGAGCATTTTCAATCAATTTTTCTATTTCTTTTTCTTTTATATCTCCATAAATTAAGATAAAACTATTCCCTTCCCAGTAATATTTTTTATGCCATAAAATTAAATCTTTTCTATTGATAGATTCTATATCTTTTTTAGTTCCCAAACTGGTTTTAAATTGCCAATTGAATATCAAATTTTCTGCCCATTCTTCTGCTAAATCCCAAGGTGGATAATCGGCTTCATTTATTATTGCTGTAATTATCTTCTCTTTTTTCTCCTTTTCTAATTTTACTTCATCAAATTCCGGATGGAAAATTATTGATAGGAACATATTTAATATCTTAGAAAAATCTTTTTTAAGAGAGGTGAAATAAAACAAAGTCTTTTCTTCAAGGGTCATTCCTTCTAATTCTACACCGTATCTTGCTGCTTCTTCATCGGGATTAGGATAAGATTTATTGCCAAAAAATATTACGTGTTCTAATAGATGGGTAATTCCTCTTTTACCAGGTTTTTCATGTCGCCAGCCCTGATTGATGCCAATAATGCAATGAATTAATTCTTTAGAAGGTTCTCTAATAACTAAGCATTTCATATGCTTATAATAAATTTAAAAAATAAAAAATCAATAATAAAATTTCTGGTAACCTTTTGGGGTTCTTTTTCGTTATATATATAGAGGAGAAAGATAAATAAAAAGGAGGAGAGTATGAGAAACTATGAAGAAAGGATTAAAAGGTATAAAAAGAAACTGGATATTTATTTTCCTAACTCTCTAATAGAAAAGATGGCAGAGAATTATAAAAGAGAGGCAAAAATATTGGCTGAGATTGATGGTCTCGTTAGTAAGATCCTTAATGATTACCAAATTCCTACCGAATATATCTCTTACTATTCTTTTGCCCGGGAATTATATGGGTTAAAAAGGAGATACATAAGTAAGCGGTTAGAAAAAGAAACGGGGGTATGTTTTCATAAGTGGTTAATGCGCGGATTAGAGAAGAAGATAATGTTAAAGATAAAGAAAGAGATGGACAGGTTGCCGTTGGGGGAATAGTATAGGAGATAGTACAAGGTTAGGATTTAGATAAATAATCTTTAATTTCCTTAACTTTTGATTATTTCTATTAAAAGCCCTTTTAAATACCTTAATTCTTTATTTTTCTTATTCAGTAAATTATGGATTAATTGTTGAAATTTAGAAGGAGATACTTTTGCTTCATCTGGAAAACTTTCCGGATTATCTGAAAAGCCAAAATCTGATAGTTTAATCCCTTCTTTCTTTGCTACATTATATATCCATTCTTCTAAATCTGGCGAGAGGGTAATAACTAAATTCTTATCTTTATCTTTGAACAATTTAATTCCTTCCTTTTCTTCAACCAATTCAAAACCTACTTTTAATAGCAATTTTTGTGTAGGTGAATCGGTTTGAGGGTCTTCATCTAATAATGCTAAATATTTCTTCTTTTCTTTTCCTTCTTTTATTTGGGAAAAGAATTTACCCCTTCCTGATAAGTGTCTTATATTAATTTTTCCCCATAAAATATTAATAACCCTTCTTTGGTTATAACATTCAGCATAAAAAATCATTAATCTTCGCTAAATTGGAAAAATGGGTCTATTTTACCTGTCGAAATATCTTCTTTTTCTTTATCACTTAATTCCTTTAACATCGTTTGGTGTTCTTTTATATACACATAAAAGATTGTCAATTCTTCCTTAGGAGTTTTTTCTATAAGGGAAGATAAGAAATAGGGGTTATGTGTTGAGATGAAATACTGATTATTTTTTTTATCAAAGGCGATTGTTTCTGCCAGGATTTTTGTATAGTAAGGAAAGGAATGGGCTTCAGGTTCTTCAAATAGGATAATTGAATCCCTATTACTTTTTATCGCCACAAAATGAAAGATTATCCGTTGAAGGGTATCGGAAAGTAATAAATAAGGAAAAAGAATTGTTTTTGGCTCCAATTTCAAAATTTTAATTTTTGCCTCTCCCTCTTCTAATACTAATTGTAATTTAAATTCATCCAAAATTAATTTTACAAAATTATAAATTTCTTGGTTAGTATTTAGTATGGCTAATAAATTTTCACCGTTTGGTGGCAAAAGAAAAGAATGCTCTTGATAGGGAAAATAAGGCAGAGTTTTAAAGCGATAAAATTTAAAAGGATTGTCTTTTGTAAAAAAAATGTGTGACACAGAACCCGCAAAATTCGCATTATTATCAAATCTATAATCAAAAAGATTAGCACTTCCTTTTTCTATGAAATCAGCTTTAATATATATATCCCCACCTTGTTGATAAGTTTCCCATTTAAAATTACTAGCATAAACTTCAATTTTTAAAGAGGTCTCTTTATTCCAAAATAAATCAGCAATTTTTTCTAATCTTATTAACTCCTTAATATTGGCTCTATAAGAAAGCGAAAAAACTCCTAAGGCTTCTAAAATATTTGACTTTCCCGTATTTGGCTTTCCAATAAATAAATTTATTCTTTTAGCATTAAAAGATAATTCTTTAATTGATTTGAAATTCTTAATAGTAATCTTAGAAACCATTTTTAAATTATATTAATTCAAAAAAATAAAGTCAATATTTAACGGTTTAAATTGTTTTTATAAATCTCTTTCCTGGCAGTTCTTTAACAACCCCCTTCATTTCTAACATTAATAAGATTTCTGATATCTCGTTAATTGGTCTATTCAGCCTTTCAGCAATTTCATCAATATGTATTGGATTTTCATTTAAGATTGCTGTTATCTCTTTTTCTTTTTCATTTAATTCTATATCAATTCCCATCTTTTTTAGTTCTTTTTTTAAGGGCAAAGAAAGTTCTTCTAAGATATCTTCTGTTTTTGTTACTATTTTTGCTCCATCTTTTATTAATTTATTTGTTCCTTCATATTCTTTTTTAAATAATGGACCAGGACAGGCAAAGACTTCTATTCCATAATTGATTGCCCATTCACAGGTATTTAAAACTCCAGAGGCAATTGGACAAGCAACCGCAATAACTCCCAAAGAAAGACCAGCAATTATTCTATTCCTTTGGGGAAAATTATAACTTTCCGGTGGAGTTGAGATGTTAAATTCGGAAATTACTGCTCCCTTTGTAGCAATCTCTTCCATTAATCTTTTATTTTCTGGTGGATAACAGATATCAATACCGCAGCCCAAAACAGCAATTGTTCTGCCATCATTTTCAATCGCTCCTTTGTGGGCAGAAGAATCTATCCCTCTTGCTAAACCGCTAATAATTGTTATTCCGTAACTACTTAACTCCTTTGCTAACCGATAGGCAACCATTTGGGAGTATTCGCTTGCTTTTCTTGTGCCAATTATTGCTAAGGCTAAATTGTCTTCTTCTTTTATTTCACCACGAATAAATAAGAGCGGCGGAAAATCAGAAAATCTTAAAAGATTTTTTGGATACTCTTTATCTAAAAAAGAAACTATCTTAACCTTTAACTTTTCAGCAATTTTAATCTTTTCTTCTATCTTTTTATCAATTCCTTCTTTTAAAAAGTCATATATCTCTTCATCAATCCCATTAACCTTTAATATCTCTTCTTTATCAGCCTGAAAGATTTTATCAATATCTTTAAAATAGTTTAGAAGATTTCTTATTTTTCTTTCGGTCATCTTCGGAAGGGAATAGAGCAAAAGATATTTTATTTCTTTTTCTTCCATTTATTTCAGATTTTCCTTGATGAATTCTATTAGTTTATCAATATTAATCCCCTTTAATGCGGAAATATAGATAGTAGGTAGAGAAAAAGAGAAATTGGGAATTTCAGAGACCAAATCAATTTTATTAATTATAATTCCTAAACTTTTTTCTAAAATCTCTTTATTATATTTTTCAATTTCGGAGTAAAGGGTTTGAAAATCTTCTATCGGATTACTGGTAATATCTAAGATAAAGAGAATCATTTTACATCTTTCAATATGTCTTAAAAATCTTAGCCCTAACCCTTTTCCTTCACTGGCGCCTTTAATTATTCCGGGCATATCACAGGCAGTTATTTTTAGATGGTCAATTTCTAAAACTCCTAAATTTGGTGTGAGAGTGGTAAAAGGATAGGGAGCAATCTTTGGTCGGGCATTAGAAATTGCCCTTAACAATGTTGATTTGCCAGCATTAGGCAAACCGACAAAGCCAATATCAGCAAGAAGCCTTAATACCAATTTTAATTTTACCTTTTCGCCCAATTCTCCTTTCTCAGCATATCTTGGTCTTTGATTAGTAGGTGATTTGAAATGGGTATTTCCTCTACCACCTTTGCCACCTTTAGCAACCAAAAGAACTTCTTTATTTTTCAAGATTGAGCCCAAATAGATATATTCCTTTTTTTCTTCATCAAATTTATAAATATCGGTTCCCAAAGGAACTTCTAAAAAAATATCTTTTCCCTTTTTCCCGTGTTGATTTTTCCCTTTGCCATTTTCACCATTCTTTGCTTTGTAATGGTATTGATATTGAAAATCTGCTAAAGTGATTAATCTTTCATTGCCGATAAGATAAACCGAACCGCCATCGCCACCATCACCACCAGCTGGTCCACCTTTGGGTAAAAACTTCTCCCTTAAAAAAGCCACACAGCCATCGCCACCTTTACCACCTTCACACAAGATTTCAACTTCGTCAACAAATTTTACCCTTTTCATTTAGCAAATTTCTCTCTTAACGCTTTTTCCACACAATTAGGGACAAACTTTTTAAGGCAACCACCATATTTAGCAATCTCTTTTACCAAAGAAGCCGAAAGAAAGATATACTCCGGTGAAGGGACAAAAAAGATGGTTTCAATCTCTGGTGATAATTTTCTATTGGTTAAAGCCATTTGGAATTCATAATCAAAATCCGCTACCGCCCTTAATCCCCGCAAAATGGCAAAAATATTTTTCTTTTTACAGAAATCAATTAATAAGGAATCATATCCTTCAATAATAACATTCTTTAACTCCAATTCTTTAATCGCCTTTTTTGCCAAATCAATTCTTTCTTCCCAAGAAAAAAGTGGTTTTTTCTCTTCTCTTTTGGCAACCGCCACAATTACTTCATCAAAGATGGCTAATGCCCTTTTTATTAAATCCAAATGACCATTAGTAATTGGATCAAAACTTCCCGGATAGATTATTTTTCTTATCTCTTTCATTTTCACCTCCTAAAATAGTAATTTTGGTGTCTCCATAAATTTTCTCTTTCAAAACATTAAACTCCAAATTTGAAAAACTAAAATTTTTATGGCTTTCCACAATGATTATTCCATTCTTTGCAAGTAAATTATTTTCCTTTATCAATTGCAAAGTTCTTTCATAATAATTTTTAAAATAGGGAGGATCAAGAAAGATGATATCAAATTTTTTCTTTATTTTCTTTAAGAAAATAAAAACATCCATTAAATAGGAATAACAATTTTCTAATTGATTAATGTTTCTCTTTAAATATTTAAAAACTACTTTATTCTTCTCCACAAAATGGACTTCTTTCGCACCAAGAGAAAGGGCAGTGATACCGAAACTGCCGCTACCGGCAAACAGATCTAAAACAGTTTTATCCTTTATCTCTTCGCCGACCATATCAAAAACTGCCTTTCTCACCTTATCTTGACTAACCCTTAATTTTCCTTTGGGGAAAAATATCTTTTTGCCTTTTAATATTCCTGCGTGAATTTTTACCATTTTAAAAATTATAAAAAACAATAAAGTAATTGCAATTAATTATTGAATTTGACTTTTAAATCCTTTTTCATTATTCTATCTAAAAGATGGCAAAGTATGTGGTGATTACTGGTGGTGTAGTCAGTTCTCTTGGAAAAGGGATTGCCACCGCTTCCATTGGACTTTTGTTAAAAATCCAAGGACTTTCGGTAAATCCCTTAAAATTTGACCCTTATATTAATGTTGATCCAGGAACAATGAACCCTTATCAACACGGTGAAGTTTTTGTCACCGAAGATGGTGCCGAAACCGATTTAGATTTAGGACATTACGAAAGATTTTTAGATGTAAATCTTTCCAAAGAAAATAATGTAACGGCTGGTCAGGTGTATCTTTCAGTAATTGAAAAAGAAAGGGAAGGGATTTTTCTTGGTGGAACTATTCAGGTAGTCCCTCATATAACTAATGAAATTAAAGAAAGGGTTAGAAAAATAGCCAATGAACATGATGTGGTATTAGTGGAGATTGGTGGTACTGTTGGCGATATTGAGAGTTTGCCCTTTTTAGAAGCGATGAGACAATTAAGATTAGAAGAGGGAAAAGATAATGTTTTATACATTCATTTAACTTTAGTTCCTTTTATCAAAAGTGCTAATGAGTTTAAAACTAAACCAACCCAACATTCAGTAAATGAACTAAGAAGGATTGGTATTCAACCGGATATAATTTTGTGTCGTACCGAAAGACCGCTACCAAAAGAAGCCAAAGATAAGATTGCCCTTTTCTGTAATGTTTCTAAGGAAGCGGTAATTGAAGGGATTGATACCGATAATATCTATAAAATTCCCCTTATTTTTAAGGAACAGAAACTGGATTGGCTTATCTGTCAATTTCTTTCTTTGAAAACAAAAGAAACAGGTTTAAAAACCTGGCAAGATTGGTTAGATTTTATAAATAAAATAGAAAATCCTAAAAAAGAAATAAAGATTGCCATTGTTGGAAAATATACCTCTTTAAGAGATGCTTACAAAAGTGTAATTGAGGCGGTTAATCATGCTTGTGGCCATTTATCTTTAAAACCAAATATTAAATGGATTGAAGCCACCGATTTAGAAGAAGAAGTAAAAAGAAAAGGGAAAGATATTTTAAAAGATTATTTTGCTGATGTTTGTGGAATAATTGTACCCGGTGGTTTTGGTGCGAGAGGAATTGAGGGTAAGATTTTGGCAATTGAGTATGCGCGAGAAAATAATCTGCCTTTTTTAGGACTCTGTGTGGGTTTACAATGTGCGGTAATTGAATTTAGCCGTAATGTAGTTGGATTGAAAGAAGCCCATTCTCAGGAATTTGTTCCTAATACTAAATATCCGGTTATTCATCTTTTAGAAAGCCAAAAGGGAATAAAGAAAAAAGGCGGAACAATGCGGTTGGGTGCCTATCCCTGCCTTTTGAAAGAAAACACCATTGCCTTTAATGCTTACCAAGTTCGAAAAATCTATGAACGCCATCGTCACCGTTACGAAGTAAACAATCAATATTTAGAAATCTTGGAAAAAAATGGTTTGGTTGTTAGTGGTTTTTATGAGAAAGAAGATTTGGTAGAGATTATTGAATTAAAGAATCATCCTTTCTTTGTGGCTACCCAATTCCATCCCGAATTCAAATCCCGACCGTTAAGACCCCATCCTTTATTTTTTGCCTTTGTCAAAGCGTGTCTTGCCCAATCTGGCAACTAAGATTTTTTTTCTGGAGATTATTCTTTTTCCTTTTACTCTTTTTTTATTTTTCTTTCAAAAAGAAATACCGTCGAGAGATTATTGATAATTATCTTTACTTGACCAAAAAGAAAAATTTCCCCTTTTCTTTTTATCTTTTAAAGATTTCTGAGAATTTATCAACAATGATTTTGATTAATAAGCAAACTATCTCTTTAATTTTTGACAAAATTAAATTTTTAGGTGATAATATTATAAAGGAAAGGGGAGGAGTGGTGGTTACCTTTCATTATGGTTTATACGAAATTTTGCCCTTAGTTTTTATGAAAAAAGGCTATAAAACAGCGATTGTTTATTCTCCTCAAAAGAATAAAATTTTAAATAATCTTCTTTTGAAAATAAGAAAAGGAAAAACTTTAAAAATTTGTAAAACCTTACAAGAGATAAAGGAAGCGCTTGCTAACAATTATTTGGTTGGCTTCGCTATCGATAATATTCATAAAGGAAGATTAATTTTTTTTAAAGGATTATTACCAAATTTGAAAATACTAATTACTCCTTTTATTATTTCTCGTATTTTTTCTTGTCCGCTATATTTTATGCTGATGAGAAAAAAAGGCGAAACTTATGAGGTGGTTATAAAAAAAGGTTTCCCTTTTTCTTTTGTAAAAGAAGAGATTAAAAAGAATATTTTTGATTGGGCCTTATGGGGAAAATAAAGATAATATTTCTTTGGGTAATTTTAATAGTTCTTTCTTGCGAAAAAAGAGAGGAAGAGATTAGTGAAAAGAAAAGGCTTCCTTCCCAAATTACTATTAATTTTGAACTTTTAGAGAGCGCTACAGGTAAGCAGCTTTTTAAATTATTTGCTCAAAAGGCACTGCTTTTTGAAGAAGAAAAAAGGATTTATATTTATAAACCAATTGTCTATTTTTTTGACGAAGAAAAGAGAGTTTCAGCAATTTTGGAATGTGATTCGGGAATAGTTGATCAAAAAAATTACAATCTCTTTGGATTCGGTTCAATAGTAGTAAGAACTAATGATTCCACATATCTTTTTTGTGATTCTTTAAGATGGGATAACCAAAGGCAAATGATTTTTACTAATTCCTTTGTCCGTTTCCGAAATGAAAGTGGTGAAATTGAAGGAATTGGCTTAGAAAGTGATGCTGCTTTATCAAAAGTAAAAATTTTAAAAGAGGTTACCGGAAAAGCCAAATGATAGTATTAATTTTTTTTCTTCTTAATTTTCAGTTGAAAGCACCCACCACAGAATTTGTTGAACGGGGTGGAAAAAGAATTACTCTTTTCCCTTTGGGAATTGAAATTTATGAGGAAGAAATAAAGATTTTTGCGAATTATGCCGAATTTGATCCGGCAACAAGAATTCTTTTCTTAAGGGATTCGGTTAAAATCTTGAGAGATAAAGATACCCTTTATACCAACTTAGCAATTTATGATTTAAAGACCAGAAAATGGGAGATGCCTCAAAATTTTTTTTTAGTTAGTAGTTCAAAAAATAGAAAAAAATTAATAATTTTGGGTGAAAATTCTCAGTATGATTTAGAAAAAGAAATTTTGCTTTTAGAAGAGGGAGAGATAAAATTAAAAGAAAAAGTAAGGTTATTAGGGAAAAAGATTGAAATTGACAATAAAAATAATTTTCTTTATTCTTATTTAGCAACAAAAATTATGAATTATGGTGAGCAAGAAAAGATAATAAATTCCTTAAATTGTGATACCCTTTTTTACGATTTTAAAAAGGATACCGGATGGGCAAAAGGTAACGTGAATTATGTTGATAGTTTTGGTGAAGTAAAAGGTGAACATGCTTCTTTTGTTTTGGAAGAAGAAGCGGTTAAAGAGGTAACTTTTATTGGTAAAGTTTTTCTTTCTTTTTGTAAAGAAAATAATAAAATTGAATTAGAATGTAAGAAAATTAAATTTGATTTTACCAACAATGATTTAAAGGTTGCTTACGGTGAAGAGATCGTATTGGGCAAGACTTATTTTAAAAAGCAATGAGTTTAATAGTGGAGAATATTTCCAAGAGATATGGTAAAAGGTTGGTATTAAATAATGTGAGTTTGAAAGTAGAAAAAGGTGAGATTGTTGGTCTTTTAGGACCGAATGGTGCTGGTAAAACAACTACCTTTCATATAATTATGGGATTTGTGAAACCTGATAATGGCAAAATCAATTTTTGGGAAAAAGATATTACTCTTTTACCTTCCTATCGAAGAGCAAGATTAGGGATTAGCTATCTGACACAAGAGCCTTCAGTTTTTTTAAAATTGAGTGTCGAAGATAATCTCAAAGGAATAATGGAACTATTAGGTTACAAAAAAGCAGAGATTGAAGAAAGGGTTTCTTTTTTGCTAAACAAATTAGGGTTAGATTATTTAAGAAAGGAAAAAGCCAAAAATTTATCGGGTGGTGAAAGGAGAAAAGTGGAGATTGCGCGCGCCTTAACTATTCGTCCTCATTTTCTTTTGTTAGATGAGCCTTTTACCGGTATTGACCCCATTTATCGTAGTGAAATCCAAGAGATAATTTTAAATTTAAAAGAAGAAAAGATTGGTATTTTGATCACCGACCACAATGTTCGAGAAACTTTAGAGATTACTGATTATTCTTATCTTATTTATCAGGGAGAAATTCTCTTTTCGGGCACAAAAGAGGAACTGGTTAGCAATGAAAAGGTTAGAAAAGTTTACTTAGGAGAAAAATTTCGAGTATGAAACAAGAATTTAGGTTAGAGCAAAAATTAATATTGACACCACAATTGCTTTTAAATTTGAAACTTTTGGCATTGCCTATCTTAGATTTAGAAATGGTAATTGAGCAGGAACTCGCTACCAATCCTTGTTTAGAAGCAGAAGAAGAGGAAAAAGAGATTGAAGAAATATCGGAAGAAGAGAAAAGAGATAATGAGGATGAATTTTCGCTTGATGATTTATTACCGGAAGAAAATTACTCCCTTTCCACTTCCCCCACAGGGGCAGAAGTTGACCTTTTGGATGTGGCTAATCCTGCGCCAATAACATCGATAGATGAACTTTTTACTAGGTTACGGCAAAAAATTGACAAAGAAGATTATTTTATTGCTGAATTCCTTTGTAACAGTTTAGATGAAAATGGATTTTTAGAATTTCCTATCGAAGAAATTGCTCATACTTTAGGAGTTGGAGAAGAAAGAATAAAAAAAATTATTGAAATAATGAAAAAAATTGAACCCGGAGGGATTGGTTCCCGTACTTTGAAAGAGGCTCTCATTGCCCAATTAGAGTTGAAAGGTTTCAGCAAAGATTCGATCGAGGTAAGAATGTTAGAGGAATGTGAAGAACTAATAAAAACTAAAAATTATAAAAGAATAGCTGCTAAACTAAAGACCAACGAAGGGAGAATCAGAGAAGCCTTTGATAATCTTGCCAATTTAGAACCAAGGCCATTAAGAAAATATGGTTTTCCAAAAACGGATTACATCATCCCTGATTTTAAGATAAAAATTGAAGAAGATAAAATTAGTTTTGAATTTAATGAAGAAAATTTACCTAAATTAAAGATTGCCAATTATTACCGAGAAATTTTACTAAATCCCACTAATTATGGGAAAGAGCAAGTGGAATTTGTAAGAAGAAAGTTTAAAAATGCTATTATGTTTATTAAAGCATTAGAAATGAGAAAACAAACTTTAAAGAAAATAATGGAATATATTATTGAAAATCAACGAGAATTCTTTTTGGTAAATCGCGAGATGATAAAACCTCTTTCTATTAAAGAATGTGGCGAAAAATTGGGGATCCATCCTTCTAATATTTCTCGGGCAATTGCCGGAAAATATATGGAGACGCCTTTTGGTATTTTTGCTCTTCGTTCTTTTTTCTCTTCCGGTATTGGTGCAGTTTCTAAATCGACAATCAAAGCAAAAATTAAAAGTTTAATTGAAAAGGAAGATAAAAATAATCCACTCACCGATGAAGAGATTGTTGAGAAACTAAAAGAAATGGGAATAAATATTAAAAGAAGAACGGTTGCTAAATATCGTCAGGAATTAAACATTCCTAAGACCAGTGAAAGGAAGAATAAATAATGGTTATTGGTACCGCTGGTCATATTGATCACGGTAAATCGGCTTTAGTAAAGGCACTTACCGGTTACGACCCCGACCGTTTAAAAGAAGAAAAAGAAAGGGGTATGACCACTGATTTAGGGTTTGCCTTTTACGGCGATAAAGCAACCGTTATTGACGTTCCAGGGCACGAGAAATTTATTCGCCATATGGTCGCCGGGGCTTATACTATTGACTTATTACTTTTAGTGATTGCCGCTAATGAAGGGATAAAACCGCAAACAGTGGAACATCTTAATATTGCTAAACTTTTAGGAATCGAAGAAGGAATTATCGTTTTGACCAAAAAAGATTTAGTTGATGAAGAAACAATAAAAGATTTAGAAAAAGAGGTTAGAGAATTTCTTTGGGAAGAGGATTATTTAAAAACAGCCCCAATTATTCCTTTTTCTGCTATTACCCATGAGGGTTTAGAAGATTTAAAGAAAGCGATTGATGAAAAAATTGAAAAAATTGTACCCAGAAAAAGGGATAGAGGAGTTTTTTTTATGCCCATTGATCGAATATTCACTATTAAAGGTTTTGGAACAATTGTCGCTGGTACCATTCTTTCCGGAGAGGTGAAAGTTGGTGATAATTTAGAAATCCTTCCTCAGAAAATAACTGTAAAAATTCGCAGTATTGAAAGGCATAAAAAACAAGTAACTAGTGCGAAACTAGGTGAACGGGCCGCTTTAAATCTTTTGGGAATTGAAAAAGAAAAAATAGAAAGAGGAAATGTATTAGCCACTCCTAATATATTTGAACCAACTTTAAA
This sequence comes from candidate division WOR-3 bacterium, assembly GCA_039801725.1. Lineage (NCBI taxonomy): Bacteria > Pseudomonadati > Caldifarciminota > Caldifarciminota bacterium. The sequence goes on from JBDRVE010000011.1 coordinate 29,575, forward strand.
ATTAATTGGTTATCTTAAGATTTTAAAGAATTCACCAATATCTTTAAAGAGGAGAAGTGTGGTAAAATTTCATATTGGTACTAAAGAAACTTTAGCAAAAATTTTTCTTTTAGAAAGGGAGGAATTAAACCCAGCCGAAGAAGGATTAGCGATTTTCTATTTAACAGAACCGGTGGTTTGCAATTTTTATGATTCTTTTATTATTAGAAATTTTAGCTTAAATATTACTCTGGGTGGTGGAAAAGTTTTACTTCCGGAGATACCTCAAGAAAAGATTGATAAGACTACTATTGAAGTTTTGAAAAAACTTTCTTCAGAAAACGACAAAGATAAGATTTTAGGTTTTTTAGAATTTAAAAAATTGGAGGGTGCTAAATTAGAAAATTTAAAAATATTTACTGGTTTAGAAAAAGAGAAAATATTATCTATTTTAGAAGATTTAATTAAAGAAAATAAGATAATTAAAATTCAAGAAAATTATTATGTAAGCGTAGAATATGATAATTTAAAAAATAAAATATTAAAAATTTTACAAGACTATCATCAAAAATTTTCTTACCGAAGAGGAATGAAAGAAGAAGAATTGAAGAATCGCTTCAATTATTTAAATAAAGATTTGATAGGAAAAATTATAAAAGATTTGATTTTGGAAGGAAAAATAAAGAAGGAGGGAGATTTTTTAAGTCTTTTTGATTATCAAATAAAAATGAGTGAAAAAGAAAAAAATTATCTAAAGAGGATTGAAGAAGAATATCTCAAAAGAATTTTTTCACCACCTGATTTTACGGAAATAAAAGAGATACTGAAATTAGAAGAAAAAGAATTAAAGAAACTCTTCATCATCCTTTTAGAGAACGAGATTCTTTTAAAAATAGAGGATTTTTATTTCCATTACAAAAGTATTGAAAAGGCTTGGGAATTATTAAAAAATAACTTTTTAAAGAAACCAATCACAGTGAGTGAATTTCGGCAACTTTTGAATACCACTAGAAAATATGCTCTCCCTTTACTTCACTATTTTGATAATAAGGGAATTACTGAAAGAAAAGGTGAGGTGCGTTATTTAAGATTATGAAAAAAAGATATCATATTTTTGTAAGTGGCAGAGTACAAGGGGTTTTTTATCGGGATTTTACTAGAAGGCAAGCAAAGCGATTTAATATTACTGGTTGGGTAAAAAATCTTTGGGATGGAAGAGTGGAGGTAGTAGCCGAAGGAGAGGAAGAAAATCTTAAGAAATTTATTGAGGAGTTAGAAAAAGGACCGCCAGCAGCGCGAGTAGAAAATTTAGAAATCAAAGAAGAAGAAGCTACTTTAGAGTTTGATGATTTTGAAATAATTTACTAACTATAATATTTGACTTTTTAAAAAACCTGTCTATAATTGGGCTTATGAAAGAAAAAAAGAGTTTAGAATATATTTTTAGTGGATTAATATTAATTGTCATTGGTTTAACCCTTTCTTTAAGATACATTGGAATAATTTCTTGGAATGATTGGTGGGCTTATTTGCTTTTAGGATTAGGGATAGTATTTTTTATTGATGCTTTATTAAGGTCAATAATCCTTAAAAAGGGGATTGTTGGCAGAATCATTACTGGAACAATTTTGGTTATTATCGGCGTTGGTAAACTTGTTTCTTTGAGAATCTGGTTTTCTTACGTTGTTTTAATTATTGGGTTGATTTTGGTTATCTTAGGGACAGCCAATTTAGTTAAAAAAGAATAAAAATTTAAAATATAAATGAAAGGAGAAAAAGAAACCAAAATTGTTATTGGTATTGCTAAAACCAATGAAGTTTTAGATTATTGTAAAAGAGAAAAATGTATAGTTGATATATATGATTTAGCCTACCAAAAATACTCTGAGGTAAAAGAAGGGGATAGCGCAATTATTTATGATATGAGAAATGATAAATTACTTTATGGGTTTCAAGTAAAATCTCTGCCCCGAAAGACTGATAGGCCTTTTGAATATAAGAATAAATATGGGAATATTATTAAATTTGATTTAGAAATATCTTTAGAGCTAATAGAAAAAGAGATTAAAGAAATTTCTAATGCTCAAAAAATTCTAAAAGAAGCAGGTGTAACTTTTGATGAAAAAGGGAATCCAGAGTCTCGGATTTATAAAGGTGAAATAGCAGAAAAAATATCAGAGAAAATAAAGACTTCAAAAACCGTTTGTATTTTAAGTGTTGGCAATGAGGAAGAGAAAGATTGGATAGAAGAGGCATTAAACGTTTATGAAATAAGAAATAAAAAAATAAGAAAGATATTTATTATTTGGTCAGGTGAAAAAAATATGGAAATTCGTCATTTAATTAAAGAAAAAGTGGGAGAAAAAAATTTAAAAGAGTGGAACGTAAACGATCCTTTCTCCTTAGAGGAGTGTATTAAGATATCTCGAAAAGTTAAAGAAGAAGCAATAAAAGAATTACCCAACCAAGTGATTGTGAATTTTGGTAGTGGCTCCAAAATTCTTTCTCTTTCTTTGTTTTATGTTACCTTCGAAGAATTTTGGGAAAGAGAGGATGGTAGCAACATACCACTAGAGGTTTATTATACTTATAAGGATGGTGAAAAATATCGCAATAGAGAATGTTCTCAGTTTATGTGGGATGACACAATAGAATTTATTTTAGGAAGTTTAAGTAACTATCATTACGGACGCGCAAGGATGCTTGCTGAGGAACTTCCCGAAAAAGGAGATTGGGGATTTATTAAATACATTACTTATAGATTATGTGATTGGCACGAGTTTTTATATAAAAAAACTTGGCAAAAGAATATTGAAAGGTTTCATTGCGAAACAATTGAAGAGAAATATCCAAAACTGTGTAAAACTTGGAGAAATTTAAAAGAGATAGGCAATGAAATTACAAAAACTTTAGATATTCTTAATAAATTAGAGAAAGGTGAAGAAAAAGAATTTCCAAGTTTAGAACAAATGAAATTACTTATTGCCGATTTTTTAGAGAATATTTCTCGAAGAATGAAAAACGGCGAATATAATGAGGTAGTTCTTCTTTCTTATAGAGTGGGAGAAATGGCAATTCAAACAAAGTTGCTTTCTCACAGAATTAATCCTTGGAAAGAGAAAGAAGATAAGAGGAAATATCATTTTTGGGACGGTTTTGATAAAATTAATAAATTAGAAAATAATAAATACAAAGATATAGAAAACGAGATAAATAATTTAGCCAATTTAAGAAATGAATTGATTATTACCCATGGTTTTTTAACACGAGAAGAAAAACATGCACAAGATGCCATAAATTATGCGGAAAAGATTTGTAAGATTTTATTAGGAATAGATGATAGAGAAATGAAAGAATTAAGAAGCAAGGTAAGGCATGAAATAGATGAAAAATAGATGAATAATGATAAAAAAGATAACATTTCCTTTTTACATTATTTTAACTGATGAAGATATATATTTTCCTGAAGATAAGATATGGCTTTCTGAAGAACAAGGTTATTGGGAAAGAAATAGAATTTATATTTATGCCCGAAATTCTTCTTCAGTTATAAAATGGTCTATTTTTATTCACGAATTGATAGAAATGATATTAGAAAAAAAATTCAAAATTCCTCATAAATTTTCTCATCAAATTGCTAACATTTTTGAATCCATATTTACCCTGGGTAAAAACCGAGAATATTTTTAAAGGATAACTATCTTATTAATTTATAACGAATTTGATGGGTTTTTAATCATAAGTATAAGGTTTTTATAAAAACTGAAATATTTACCCAACGAAATGAGTTTGTTTATCATAGAATATTTAAAATGAGGAATTTACTTATTTTTAGATACTATACTATCTCCTCTACAGGTTCATTTTTATTTGAAAAAATATTCTTTTAGCATTTGGTTATTATACCTATGACATTATTCTATTTAGTATTTAGTATTTTGTATTTTGATTAGATTTATTAAATATTAAAAAATGGTCATAATTATTCTCTTTTTTATTAATCTTTTGCTTAATTTTACTTTCTCCTATCATATAAGACAAAAAACCCTAAAGTTTTTTTAATTTGACTTTTAGATATTTTTTATTAAAATTTTAAAGATGATAAATTTGATATTAAATTTTAGAAATTTTCGCTTGACATTAGGTCAAAATTTTGCTATATTATATATAAGATAAAATTGCTCTTTGAAAATTTGGAAGTGTGCCTTGAATGAAAAAAACCTCCATAATTTTTCGAATGGAGGGTTTGACTGTGGCCCAGGACTAACGCTGGCGGCGTGTCTTAGACATGCAAGTCGTGCGGTCTGGATAGTAGTACCCCTACTATCCAGATAGCGGCGAACGGGTGAGTAATACAAGAGTAACCTGCCCCTGGGAGGGGGATAACAGGCCGAAAGGTCTGCTAATACCCCATATAATCCCTGAGGCGCATGCCTTGGGGATGAAAGGTGGCCTCTGGTTTCCATGCTACCGCCCAGGGAGGGGCTCTTGGCCTATCAGGTAGTTGGTGGGGTAATGGCCCACCAAGCCTATGACGGGTAGCCGGCGTGAGAGCGTGACCGGCCACACGGGGACTGAGACACGGCCCCGACTCCTACGGGAGGCAGCAGTCTAGAAAATTGGGCAATGGGCGAAAGCCTGACCCAGCGACGCCGCGTGGGGGATGAAGGCCTTCGGGTCGTAAACCCCTGTCGTGAGGGACGATGTCCTCTTTGGTGAATAACCAAAGAGGATGACGGTACCTCAGGAGGAAGCCCCGGCTAACTACGTGCCAGCAGCCGCGGTAAAACGTAGGGGGCAAGCGTTGTCCGGAATCACTGGGTGTAAAGGGTGTGTAGGCGGGTCCAAAAGTTGGCCGTGAAAGTCTTCGGCTCAACCGAAGAATTGCGGCCAATACTTTGGACCTAGGGGACGGGAGAGGCCAGCGGAACTCCCGGTGTAGCGGTAAAATGCGTGGATATCGGGAGGAACGCCGATGGCGAAGGCAGCTGGCTGGAACGTTCCCGACGCTGAAACACGAAAGCTGGGGGAGCAAACAGGATTAGATACCCTGGTAGTCCCAGCCCTAAACGATGTGGACTAGGCGTTGGGGGCAACCCCAGTGCCGAAGCTAACGCGTTAAGTCCACCACCTGGGGACTACGGCCGCAAGGTTAAAACTCAAACAGATTGGCGGGGGCCCGCACAAGCGGTGGAGGATGTGGTTTAATTCGATGCTACGCGAAAAACCTTACCTGGGCTTGACATGCGGGTAGTAGGAGCCCGAAAGGGCGACGAGCGGGATTTTTCCCGCAGCCCGCACAGGTGCTGCATGGCTGTCGTCAGCTCGTGCCGTGAGGTGTATGGTTAAGTCCCGCAACGAGCGCAACCCCTGCCCCTAGTTGCCACCCTATCCGATAAGGATAGGAGCACTCTAGGGGGACTGCCCGGGTTAACCGGGAGGAAGGTGGGGATGACGTCAAGTCAGCATGGCCTTTATGCCCAGGGCTACACACGTCCTACAGTGCCCGCTACAGCGGGAAGCGAACCCGCGAGGGGGAGCAAATCCCTGAAAAGCGGGCATGGTTCGGATCGCAGGCTGCAACCCGCCTGCGTGAAGATGGAATCGCTAGTAATCGCGGATCAGCATGCCGCGGTGAATACGTTCCCGGGCCTTGCACACACCGCCCGTCACGCCATGGGAGTCCGCAATGCCCGAAGTCCCTAAGCTAATATTAGGGACAAAGGCAGGGCGGATGACTGGGGCGAAGTCGTAACAAGGTAGCCGTACGGGAACGTGCGGCTGGATCACCTCCTTTTACGAGTTAATCTTCATTCAAGGCACACTTCCAAATTTTTTTTAATAAATAACTTCTTTTTTTATCTCAAAATTAAATCCCACCTTAATAATTTCTCAAAAAATTATTTTTATAAATTGACTTCTTCGGAAATATCTTTTAAAATTATCAATTATGGAAAAAATTTTTGAAAGAGAAGTTTCTTATAAGATGAGAGGGTTAAGGCTGGATAAGTATTTAATTTTATCGGGAATAGGTCTTTCGCGTAATCAGGTAAGTAAATTAATAAAAGAGGGTAAGGTTTTAGTTAATGAGATGAGAGTTAAGCCGAGTTATCAGGTTCAACCCAATGATAAAATCAAAGTATTTTATGAGGTTAAAGAAGAGTTGAAAATTGAACCAGAAGATATTCCTTTAACCATTGTATATGAAGATGATGAGATTATTGTGATTGATAAACCGCCAGGAATTATTGTCCATCCAGCAAGAGGTCATAATTCTGGAACATTGGTGAATGCTCTATTATATCATTGCCGGAAATTACCGGAGAGTAAAAGTTCAAAAATTCGGCCGGGAGTAATCCATCGGTTAGATAAAGATACTACCGGGCTTTTGGTTTTTGCCAAAACGGATGAGGCTCTTTCTTTTTTGGGTAAGGAATTAGAGAAGAGAAATTTTAACAGAGAATATTATGCTTTGGTATGGGGAAAAATGCCTTTTAAAAAGGGAGTAATTGAAGCACCAATTGGTCGAGACACAATTGATCGAAAGAAGATGGCTGTTACTCCCATTAATTCTAAAAAGGCAATCACTAATTTTTCGGTAGTTAAGGAATATCGCTTAGTTTCCTTATTAAAACTGAAACTTTTAACCGGTCGAACGCACCAGATCCGTGTTCATTTAGACCATTATGGTCATCCGGTAGTTGGTGACCCTGATTATGGAACAAATTACTATCAAAGATATATTGAAGATGAGAAAGATTATCAATTGGCAAAGGAGATTATAAGAAGAGCAAAAAGGCAGATGTTGCACGCTTATTTATTAGGCTTTACCCATCCAAAAACAAGAAGATATATTGAATTTATTTCTGATTTACCACAGGATTTTAAAGAATTACTTTTGTTTTTAGAAGATTATGAAAGTTAAAGATTTAATAATTGTTGAATCACCGACAAAGGCAGAAACAATCAAAAGAATTTTGAAAGATAAATACCAAGTTATCGCTTCGAAAGGTCATATTAAAGACCTGCCTAAAAGCAAATTGGGAATTGATTTAACCAATTCTTTTGAGCCAAATTTTATTTTGATAAAAGGGAAAGGTAAAATAGCAGAAGAACTTAAAAAATCAGCCAAAAAAGCCGAGAGGATTTATTTAGGTTGCGATCCCGATCGGGAAGGAGAAGCAATCGCCTATCATATTTTTTCGATAATTAACCAAGACCACAAAGAGATTAAAAGAATTCTTATTTATGAGATTACCAAAAAGGGAATTGAGGAAGCCCTGGCGAATCCGCAAGAAATTGATATGAATAAAGTATCCTCTCATAAGGCACGAAGAGTTTTGGATCGGTTGGTTGGTTATTTGGTAAGCCCTTTACTTTGGAAAATTTTTGGTCAAAAAAATCTTTCGGCTGGTCGGGTTCAGACAGTCGCTTTAAGGATTCTTTGTGAAAGAGAAAAGGAGATAGAAGAGTTTGTTCCGCAAGAGTATTGGCTAATCTATGGTAACTTTGAAAATAAAGATAAAAAATTAATAAAAGGTTTATTAAAAAAGATAGATGACAAGGAAATTGAAATAAAAAATGAAAAAGAAGCCGAAGAGATAATTAAGGAAATAGAAAAGATTGGTCAATTTATTGTTAAGAAAAGAATAGAAAAAATAAGAGATTATGAACCGCCACCGCCATTTATTACCGCCACTTTACAACAAGAGGCGGCAAGGATATTAGGTTTTTCTTCTAAAAAGACAATGGTGATTGCCCAAAGATTATTTGAAGGTGTCCAATTGGAAGATGAGATGGTTGGTCTTATTACCTATCCCCGAACCGATTCCTTTCGAATTAACGATGATTTTTTAAATAAAATTAGAAATTATATAAAAGAAAATTATGGTAAGGAATATTTAAATAAAGAAGTAAGAAAGTTTAAAGAAAAGAAATTTACCCAAGGTGCCCACGAAGCAATTAGACCCACTGATTTAAATAAAAATCCCGAAGCAATAAAAAAATATTTGACCGAAGATGAATATGAGTTATATAAATTAATTTATCTTCGTACTTTGGCAACCCAAATGGTTCCAGCGGTTTATCGGGATATAAAAATTGAAATCCAAGGAGAAAGGGATAAAATTTATTCTTTTGTAAGTGAGGGGTTTTTAAGAATTTTTGATGGTTATGAGAAGATATATTACGAAGAGAGAAAAGAAAAGCCAATTATTGAAATAAAAGAAGGTGAAGTTTTAGATTTGAAAGAACTTATTAAGGAACAGCATTTTACCCAACCACCACCTCGTTATACCGAAGCCACTCTTATAAAGAAATTAGAAAAACACGGAATTGGTCGACCATCTACTTATGCGGTAATTGTCAGCACCCTTTTTGAAAGAAAATATGTAAAAAAAGAGAATAAGACTTTATACCCAACAGAATTAGGTAAATTGGTAAATGAGATTTTAATTCCCCGTTTTCCTGATATATTTAATATTAATTTTACTAAACTAATGGAAGAAGATTTAGACAGAATTGAGGAAGGAAAAGAAGATTGGGTAAGAGTTGTTAAAAAATTTTATGAACCCTTTACCAGTGATTTAACAAATTTTGAAAGGGATATTGAGAATTTAAAAAAAGAGATTTTAAAAGAGATTGATGAAACCTGTCCGCAATGTGGTAAAAAATTACAGATTCGCTATGGAAGGTTTGGAAAATTTATTGCTTGTCTTGACTATCCTAAATGTTCCTATGTAAAAAAGGAGTTAAATTATTTGGATGAAAATTGTCCCCTTTGTGGCAAAAAATTGGTTTATCGTAAATCCCGTTTTGGAGTTTTTATTGCCTGCTCGGGATTTCCTGAATGTAATTATATTAAAAAAGAGAATGGCATTAATAATAATTCTTAATCTCTTTTTCTTACCAATTGAAAAAATTGTCTTTTATGGCAATAAGAGTTTTAAAAGCAAAAGATTATTAGAAATCCTTCCTTACAAAATAAAAACTGAATATGAGAAAGAAATTGTTAGCGAAGGAGAAGAAAGATTAAAAAGGTTTTATCATTCAAAGGGATTTATTTTTGTCCAAATTGAAACCAAGATTGATAGCACCAAAAAGGGAATAATTATTAAATATCTTATCCACGAGGAAGAACGACCAAAGATTAGCGAAATAAATTTTTCAGGCATTGAAAAAAAAGAAGTAATAAATTTATTTCCCTTTCCTAAATATTATGAGCCAGAAAAGATTGAAGAGATAAAAATTAAATTGTTAAAATATTTTAAAGAAAAAGGGTACTATTATGTCACCATTGAGTATGATACTTTATTAAGGGATAAAGAGTTAATTCTTAATTTTAATATAAATAAAAAAGAGGTTTGTTATTTTAAGAATATTCAACTTAAAGGAATAAATAATATCCGTCCAAAGACTATTTTTCGTCTGTTAGAAGTAAAAAGGGGAGATAAATTCTCGGAAAGAAAAATTGAAAAATCTTTAACCAATCTTTATCAGAGCAATCTTTTCAGTAAAATCTATTATCTTTTAATTCCCGATAGTATCTATCAGGAAAGTTTAAATTTGGTATTTTATTTCTCCACTCAAAAAACAAGAACTCTTGGTTTAGGTTTTGGTTATGGTTTTCCACCTTCTCGGCTACTCTTTTCATTGGAGAGTGGCTATTTCAATTTTCTTAATCGGGGTCAGGAGTTAAAACTTATTCAAGAATTTAGTCCAACAATAAATTTTAAAGAAAGTGAATTGAATCTTCGTTTATCCTATTTAGTTCCCTTTTTGGGTATGAGAAAGATAAATTTCTTTTTTTATCCCTTTTTAATTTATGAAAAAAAGGAAAAAGAGAAGAAGTTAGCAATTGGTGAAGAGATTGGCTTTTATTATGATTTAAGTAAAAATTGGCAGATAAGTATTTATAACCGGATGAAAAAAAGTTATTTCTTAGAAGAAGGTAAGATAACCAACTCCTTTATTATAAAGAATATCTTTGATACCCGCGACGATTATTTTTCTCCCGAAAAAGGTATCTATTTTTCGCCAGTAACAGAAATTGCTGGTGGTTTCTTAAAAGGTGACAATGATTTTTATCGGCTTTATGGGGAATTCCGTAGTTTTTTAAAATTCCTTTCTTTTGTTATCTTTGCCCAGAGAAGTTTTTTAGGAAAGATAATTCCTTATGGAAGGACTTACGAAGTTCCTCTTTATGAAAAATTTCTTTTAGGTGGTCGTTATTCCTTGCGTGGTTATTTGGATAAGGAGTTTTCTTTAGATGAGGTTTTTTATCAAAATTTAGAACTACGTTTCAAATTAACAAAAATCTTTGGTTTTCTCTTATTTTTTGATTGGGGAATAGTTGATAAGAATATGAAGAAAAGTTGTGGTTTGGGAATAAGGATTACGACACCGATCGGTCCTTTACGAATAGATTACGGAAATAAAACCGAAGAAATTTTTAAAAGTTTTGGTAAAATCTATTTAGGTTTAGGTAATGTTTTTTAAAAAGGGTTATTTTATTTCCATTTTAATAATTATCTTTCTTTTAATTATTTATTTTGCTCTTTTCTTTACAACTAAAAATTACTTATTACCAAAATTGCTAAAAGGAATTGGAATAAAAGAGGTTAAAAAACTGGAATTATCACCCCTTTTTAACCAAATTATTATCTCCGAAGGAAAAGGCGATTTCTTAAATTTTCAAAAAGCCGAAATAAAATTTTATCCCCTTGTGATTTTTCAAAGAAAAATTGTTATTGAAAAATTTGTTTTAGAAAAATTAGCAATTAAGATTCCAGAAAAGAAAGAAGAAATAAAAGAAGGGAAGGAGACCAAAAAAGAGATTACCTTTATTTTACCCTTATTTTTAAAAGAGATTGAAATAAGAGAGATAATTTTCCAAGATTTTAATTTTAAAAGAGAGAAGTTGGAGTTAAGAAATTTGAAAATTAGCCTTTTTGGGATTTTAAAGGATGGGAAAATAACCGGTAGAATAAATGAAATCTCCGGTGAAGTTTCTTATGATAAATATAATTATCCTTTTTCTCTTTTAAAAACCGATTTAGAATTAAATAATGAAAAATTTTCACTTACCAATTTAAATTTAATAGCAAAAAATTCTTTTCTTTATGGAGAGGTTAGTTATAATTGGAAAGATAGCAAATGGCAGATAAAGATTGACAGTTCCTTTTTAAATCTCCGAGATTTTCTTGATTACCAAGGAGAAGGAAAAATTAAAGGTATTTTGTTAATCAAAGATAACAAGTATAATGGTGAGATAGATATTTTCTTTAAAAAGGTAAAAATTGTTAAAGAGATCGAGGATATTGAGGGAAAATTTAGTTTTTTAGACCAAATAGTTTCTTACGAGTTAAAAGGAAAAATATTTGGCTCTTCTTTTAACACCAAAGGAAAATTTAATATTGAAGACTTCTCTTATAATTTAATTACCGAAATTTTTAATTTAAAAAATCTTTTCCCCTTTGAACTTAAAAAAGGAAAAATAGAAATTAGTGGTAAGAAATTTATTTTAGTTAACTTCAAATTGGATTTAACTTTTTTTGATGAGAAGATTGATTTCTTAAAAGGTGAAGGAATTTATCAAGATAGAAAGGTTTTTATCAAAAATCTGGTTGGCAAAGGAAAAGAGGTTTCTTTTTCTTTGAAAGGAGAGTTAAGCAAAGAAAAAATATTAATTACCGCCGAGATAACCAAATTACCTTTAACAATTGTTAATACTTTCTTTTCCAAAGAACTTAAGGGAATTATAAAAGGAAAGGGAGATTTTGTTTATGAGAAAAAAACCCTTTCAATAAAGGGTAAATGGCAGATAGAGGATTTTTCTTTTAAAGAGGTAAATCTATCCTTTAAAGATTTTAAATTTTTGGGCAATTTTTCTTTAAAAGAGAGGATAGATTTAGAAGGAGAAATAAATTTAAAAGAACTAAAAACTCCTTATTTATCTCTTGATACCTTAAAAATCAATTCCTTTCTTAAAGATTTTCAATTAATAGCCTTTCTTAATAGTTCCTTTTTAAAGATTGATGGTAATTTTCTTAGCAATCTCAAAGATAGTCTATTATTTTCTTTAACAGAGGTTGAATTTGTTTTTAATGGCAATCGTTTTCAGAATAAAACTCCGGTAATTATTGAAATAAAAGAGAATAGTTTTAAATTGGAAAATTTCAATCTAAAATATGGTGAAGGCGAATTGGTTTTTAATTTAGAAAAAGAAAGGGATATTTTAAGATTAACAAGTGAAATAAAAACCTTTCCGTTAGAGAATTTCTTTTTAATCAGCAAAAAGAGAAAGGAACTTTTTGGCAAAGTAAATAGCCAAATTCTTTTAACTTACGATTTGAAAAAGAAGCATTTAAGCAATTTTCTTTTAAATACGAAAATTTTTGATTGTCAATTTCAGAAATTATCCTTTGATTCCCTTATTGGCAATTTCTCTTTGGCAGGCGAAACAATTATTTTAAAAAACCTTTCCTTTTTTAAAGAAGGTAAGGAATCGAAGATATATGGTTTCTTAATCTACGATTTTGTAAAAAGGGAATTGGTTAGTGAAGATATAACAATTGAATTAGAAAATTTTCCCAGCGAGATTATCTTTTTCATTCCCGATATCTTAATTGCCCAAGAAGGTAAGATTAATGGTAAAATAAGTTTGGGAGGGAATTTAAGAAACCCAAAAATGAGCGGAAAGGCGAGTTTAACTGGTGGCGAGATAATCTTGAAAATTCCCGAAGTTAAGATAAAAGATGTTTCGGCAACAATTATCTTTTCCGAAAGGGATATTATTTTTCACCAAATCTTAGGAAAAGTAAAAGAAGGCGAAGTTTTTGCTAATGGCTTTATTAGATTTGGTGAATTTTTTCAAATTGATACCTTATATAAAGATATTAAATTTACTAATCTGCCAGTAACTTATGAGAAAGATTTCATCGGTGTTATCAGCGGTGATGCTTTTCTTTCTTTAAACAAAGATAATTATTTAAAAATTGTTGGCGATGCTGAAATTAAAGAGGCTTTAGTTACCATTCCTTTTGGAGCAAAAAGGGAAGGCGAAATAAAAGAACCCGATACTTTATTAGAATTGGACTTAACTTTTAAAGGAGAGAGAAATATCTGGTTAAGGAATAAAAATGCCGATGTTGAGTTAGGGGTCGATTTTAATCTCAAATTAAAAAAGGGCAAATTTATATATAGTGGCAAGATAAATACGAGGCAGGGATATCTTTATTATTTAGGAAGGAGTTTGGAATTAAAGGAAGGAGAGATTGTTTTTGAAAACATTACCAATTTTGACCCAAGGGTTTATTTGGTTGGTTCTTTAACCACTAAGCCGATAACCTATCAAAATAGAAAAGAAAGATTTAAAATCTTTTTGGAGGTTAGTGGTTATCTCTCGGCTCCTAATTTTAATCTATCTTCTGAACCACCCTATTTAAGTCAAGAAGAGATTATTAGTTATTTAGGCTTATCTTTCACACCCGAAGAACTTAAAAATTGGGAAGAGAAAGACATCTTTTTAGATATCTTACAGGATAGAATATTATCCTATTTTGAAAAAGAGACTTCTGAAAGGTTAAGAAAGTATATTGGTCTTGACTATTTCCGATTAGAGAGTAGTTTTCGGGGAGAGCCCTATTTAAGACTTTCGGTTGGCAAATATCTTGGTGAGAAATTATATTTCAGTTATACCCATAGTTTCATTGAGGAGAAACAGGATGTCTTTCGGGCAGAATATTATCTAAATAAAAATAATCAGATAATTGGTGAAAGAAATGAGTTTGGTAAAACAGTAATAAAATACCTTTTTTATTTCCGATTTTAAATGGTTGGCAAAATAGCAATTTATGGTCTCTCCTTAAAGCCCTTAGATTATCTTTTGCCTGAAAGGTTTCTAAAAGAAGTTAGTTTAGGCTCTTTGGTAAAAGTTCCTTTAAAAGAAAAAGAATATTATGGTATCCTTCTTGATTTTAAAGAAGAAAGCAAAGAGAAAGAATTGAAAGAGATTAAAGAAGTGATTATAAAAGATTTTCTACCAAAAAAGTTATTACGATTAATAAAAACAACTACTCGTTATTATTTTTTAGAGATTAGTGATTTATTAAATTATATTTTACCTAAAAATTTAATTAAAAATCTCGTTAAAGAAAAAGAGGAATTTCCTTTAGCCCAAGAAGAAAAGGAGATTAAAAAGATAACCCCTTATTTATTTTGGCAATATCCCGATTTTAAACTTTTCAAAAAGTTTTTTCCCATTATTGAAAAACTGATTAAAAATAATAAAAGCATCTTACTAATCTTTCCTACCTTTGAGATTTTAAACAATTATTATCAATTCTTTTTAGAGAATTTTCCCAACAAAGATATTAATCTTTATCAATACCATTATCAAATCAAAAAAAAAGAGGAGATAAATATTTGGAAAGAGATAAGAAAGGGCAAGAGTTGTCTTCTCTTTTCTATCAGGCAGGGAATATTTTTACCCTTTTTAAATTTGGGTGCCATCTTTCTTTTCTTTGAAGATATACCCATTTATAAAGAATGGGAAAGGAAAATCCATTTTGATGTAAGGAAGGTTGCCCAATTTCGTGCCTATTTAGAAGGTATTCCTTTATTTATCTTTACACCCAGTCCCAGTTTAGAACTTTTCTATCAAATTCTTAAAAGAAGGATAAAAGTAATAAAAAAAGATAAAAGTTTTTTAGAGAGGAAAAAGATAATAGTTATCAAAAAAAGAACCGATAAAATTTTGACCGACCAATTAAGAAAATTTCTTTTATATCAAAAAGATAACGAAAACTCCTTTTTATTAATACCGGAAAAGAGTTATAGTAAAATTGTTTATTGTGAAGATTGTGGCTATTTTCCCAAATGTCCAACTTGTGAGATTGCTCTTTCCTATTTTAAAAATCCGCCAAGGTTTGAATGCCCCTATTGTCGTTATCAAATAATCTTTGATACCTGTCCCAAATGTCAGAGTGAGAATTTCTATTATAAATATTTTGGCAAAGAGAAACTTTTAGAAGAGTTAGCAAAAGAAGGCTTTATTAACAAAGAGAATATTAAGATTGGTGGTTTCTTTGACACTCTCTCTTTAACTGCTAATTTAGATTTTTCGGCAATCTTAGATTACGAAAGACTTTTCTCTTATTTTGGCTATTTAAGTGAAGAAAGGGTTTTACAGATAATTATCTATCTTCTTAATAAAACAAAAGAAAATGGCTTTCTTCTTATTCACAAAAGGGATAAAAAAGAAGATGAGATTATAAAACTTCTAAAAAGAAAAAATTTAGAAGGTGCTTACTTATCAATCTTAAAGAAAAGAAAACATCTATCCTATCCACCTTTTTCTAAATTATTACTCATAAAAGTAATTGGTGAAAAAGAGAAACTAACAAAATCAGTATCCAAGATAAAAGAAAATATTGAAAAACTTTTAGAAGAAAAAATACTTGATAGTAAAGAGGTTAAGATTTTAGGTCCTTTAAAAATAATAAAAAGGAAAAGAAGAAAAAAGGTATATCAGTTTCTTTTAAAAATTCCCAAAAATATAAAAATTCACAACTATTTAAGTTTAGAAGATTTTAAAAATTTAAGGGTTAAGAATTTAGAGATAGAGATTGACTTTGAGCCGATAGATATTTAAATTATGAACCTGCTGGTGGTTCCATTTTTTGAGGGTCATCAGAATAATCGCCAATATCAATCGTAAAATAGCCTTCTACTTCCAAGTCTTTTTCCGAAAGCAAATCTTTTCCTTTAAATCTTATTTTAGCACCTAATACCCGAAATTCACTTAATTCACTTTCATACATTTCAATATAAGTAGCCGGCATTATTTTCACTATTGCCTTAACACTTTTTTTGCCCTCTGGGTCACTGGGTATTAAAATATTACATTTTCCTTTAATCTTCTCACCTTTAAACTTATCTTCCGAAGCCAAACCAGGAGTTAGATCTTCAAAAGTGATTTCGTAATCAGTTAAAAGGGCAGTATAAGTTCCGGGAGCAGTTGGTAAGCCCAATCCAAATTCGGTATAAACAAATTCAAAAGAAGAATATTGGTCCCATATTGCTTCTTCTTCTGTTGCTTCTTCGCCACTGCCAATCGTATATTCATCAATCACATCTATTTTTACTGGTTTATCTTCATTAATACTTTTTATCCTTAAAGCATTCTTATGTTGGATATCACAACCAATAAAAAGAAACAATAATAAAAAAAGTTTAAAATATCTCATTATTCCTCCTTTTAAAATCTTATCTTTCATAATAAAAATAATAACTAAAAAAATTCCTTATGTCAATAAGATAAAAACAAAATCCTATAATATCTCCTATACTGCCCCTTTTATAATAGAAAGTAAAACCCTCCTGTCTTATCAAAGTAGTGCTCAAGAGATATTTAAAAGGACTAATTATTTACCTTTTAAAAGAAGAAAATACAACTCCTTTAATACCTCCTTTTCCAGTTTATTTCTTACCATTTCTTTCTTAATGAGATTTTCAAC